>NZ_JAKMQQ010000038.1:0-502 GCF_025771645.1 Campylobacter sp. IFREMER_LSEM_CL2256 | reverse complement strand
TAGATGATAGCACTATAACTTCTATCGAAAACACAGAAACAGGTAAAACTAACTTAGACTTAAGTAATAACTCAGTAGTAGGAACTATTACTAATAATGGTGAAATGGAAATTAGTAGAGATGGAACTTCATCTATAGGTACATTTGCTAATAATGGTAATTTAAAAAATACCTTTGAAAATAAAGACACCTTAGGTACTCTTGAAAACACTAAAGGTGCTATCTTAGAACAAGGCTTAAACAATGATAATGGTTCTATAGGTTTAATTAACAACGCAGGAACCATTGCAAGTATTATTAACACCTTTAATAATAAAACCAAAGATGCTAAAGAAAATAAAGGTTATATAGGTGTTATTACTAATACAGGTACTATAGGTAGTGAAATTGTACCTTTAATAGCTGGTAAAGATTTTTATGGTGTTAATAACAGTGGTACTATAGATTTATTAAAAAATGAAAAAAATGGTAATATCTATGGTGGTGTTAATAACAGTGGTAC
>NZ_JAKMQQ010000037.1:0-503 GCF_025771645.1 Campylobacter sp. IFREMER_LSEM_CL2256 | reverse complement strand
GTTAAATCTCATTTTAAAGATTTACCCCCCCCCTTTTTTTTTGATACAACTTTAGTTATTTCTTCAATGGAAAATAATACATAACGAGATACACCCATAGAGTCTATCTTTTTATTTTTTGTTAATCTATCTAATGTTGGAGTTGATATTCCAAGAATACTTGCGAACTCTTTTTTGCTTAAAGTCATTTTTTTATACTTCTCAAACAAAAATTCTTTTTTTCTAAATAGTTCTCATTCATGCTGATTTTCCTTTTTTTGACAATCAATTATGTGTTTATTATAACACTATTTTTATGCTAGTAAGAATTATTCTATAACTTAATACTCTTATATGCTTTTAAAATCAAATTTATAAAATATACTTAATATACTTAAAAAATCAGTCTAAAACTAAACTTTGTTTATTTTATAGTATATATACCTAATTTAAATCTTAGCCACTCTTCATCTTCCATTAAACATTCTATATATTATTTTACCTATTACATAATTTATAAAAAT
>NZ_JAKMQQ010000036.1:0-506 GCF_025771645.1 Campylobacter sp. IFREMER_LSEM_CL2256 | reverse complement strand
TCTAAAGATCCATTTGAAACCAATCCTATTATTAGTGTAAATACTATGGGGCAAAAATTAAATAAGACTATTGTTTATATTGATAAAGAATATATTCCTAATATTATTTATCCTAGTTATGAAGGTAATTACCGTACTGTAAAATTGAATCAAGATTTTAATCTTGAGGTAAGTAATTTAATTCCAAATACAGAAATTGAAATTTATCATTATTACTTTTATGATTATATTCCAAAACATGATCGTGTTAAAGTTGATTCATACGGTAAGGCTACTTTGGAATTTTATGGAATATCGAATCCGAATTGTGTTAGTTTTAAAATTTATTTTAAATATATGAAAACAAAACACATATTAACGGATTTTACAACAAATGAAATTTATATATACAAACAACTTACTTTAGATACTGATAAGGATTCTTTATACGCTCAAGAAGGAGAAGAAGTACATGCAACTTTAAAAGGTGGTAAAGAAGGTTCTAAAATAACATGGAATATAAAAGG
>NZ_JAKMQQ010000035.1:0-529 GCF_025771645.1 Campylobacter sp. IFREMER_LSEM_CL2256 | reverse complement strand
TAGATGATAGCACTATAACTTCTATCGAAAACACAGAAACAGGTAAAACTAACTTAGACTTAAAAAATAATTCTATAGTAGATTTAGTTATTAATAATGGTGAAATGGAAATTACTAGAGATGATAGTAGTTTAATTAAAGCCTTTGGTAATAATGGTAATGTTAAAAGTGTATTTGAGAATGATGGAGTAATGACTGCTGTTAATAATAGTGAAAATGCTATTATGGAGCAAGGTCTAAGCAATAGTGGTGCCATAGATGCACTTAACAACGCAGGAACCATTGCAAGTATTACTAACACCTTTAATAATAAAACCAAAGATGCTAAAGAAAATAAAGGTTATATAGGTGTTATTACTAATACAGGTACTATAGGTAAAGAAGCTTCTCCTTTAGCTACTCAAGATATCACTTATGGTATTAACAACAGTGGTACTATAGAAAAACTTATTAATTCTTCAGGGGATTTAACTGATCCTAATGCAGGTAAAGATATACACATCTTTGGTGGTATTAATAATAGTGGCTA
>NZ_JAKMQQ010000034.1:0-637 GCF_025771645.1 Campylobacter sp. IFREMER_LSEM_CL2256 | reverse complement strand
ACATAAACTATAATTAAATATATTTTTTTAATAAGTTATTTTAAGATTATAACAACTATTATCAAATTTATATAAAAACGCTATATTATAATTATTTAAATAGTATAATAAGATATTTATACTCTTTATTTATTACTATATATAAGCTTAGTATTTATACTTTATATACTAAATATAATAAATACAATTTATATGCTTATATAAATACTATTTTTTCATATCTACAAATACATTAAACAATATAATAAAGTATAAATATAAAAACTATAAAAGCCTATTAGTCCATTATCTTAAAAAAGCAAATAAAAGTAATTTTTTGTTTTATGTAAATAATAATAAATATATATGTATTTTTTTAATAAAAAATAAAAGTAATTTTGATTATAGTTTATAAATAATTATTATATTTGATAGTTTTTTGGCTATTTTTCAATATTTTTATAACTTTTTTATCACTTTTGTATTTTTTGTGTTATCATATTCTCATCACAGATAAAAATTAAATGTAGGTTATGGGGGGGGGGATATGAAAAAAACATTTTTACTTGTTTTACTCATTCACACTTTTCTTTTTTCTCAAATAATGATTTTAAAAAATCACAATAGAATTGTTATAGATAATAATCAAACTCTTGCG
>NZ_JAKMQQ010000033.1:0-1058 GCF_025771645.1 Campylobacter sp. IFREMER_LSEM_CL2256 | reverse complement strand
TACAAAATTATACAGTGACATATATTTCTTTCTTTTTCCACAACATTATAAAATGTGCCTATATATCCGACTAATAAAATATTTCATGATCTCCACCGCCAAAAGTAACTTCTCGTCTCAAAGCTGAAACATTACCAAAAGTACTAAATATCATATTAAATACAGGAATGTCAGTTAATGGTTTTGTGCACCATGTAGTCGATATTATAACTTTTGCTACACTAGAGCTATTGAATGCTTCATCCCATCTTTCTATAACTGGACCAGTTTGACCAAAACCAATGCTAAGGCTGGTTCCAGAGAAATCAACCTTTTCTCCTGGAATCCCATCATATAATGTTAAAGTTACAGTAGTGTAGCATGAAAAAGGATCTTTCCAAGAATCAAATGCTGCATGAATTTTTTTTTGCACTTCAAAACCTTCTAAAATTGTCTCAACATTATCACCTTTCTTATTTTTATATTTCACTTTAAGATTAAAAATTCTACCAGTATGCTTAGTAACACTTGTGACAGGTTTAAAATTTAAAAAAACCGACCCTTTATTGTTAGTTTGAAGTACTCCTTTATTTACAAAATCAACATAGCCAAGATACTGATCTGGCTGAACTTCAACAATAGAATTTGGAAGGAATCCATACATTTCAATAGTCGCTCCTGTTTTAAATGGAATATACCGTTGATTCACTTTAGGGTTGGCATCACCATAAAATTCAGCCGTTTTACTAGCTTTTCCGCTTCCATCTTCATATTCAACACTTACTATTACTGGACGCATATAAGGTGAAATCGATTCGAACTTAGTTAATGCTATACCTTTGCCATCAAAATATTTTGGAATTAATTTTTCTTTTGGCAATCTCCCATCACCATCAATACTCCATTTAATTTTTTCATAAGGAGTGCCTCTTGCGAGTATACTCACAATTTCAATTAATTTTGGATTTAGTTTTGTTTTGCCAAGAGTTAATTGAATTGGAATCTTCTTATAAGGCAATTCTTTACTTAAATCTTTACCCATAGTATTTACACTAATGATAGGATTAGCTTTAAATGGA
>NZ_JAKMQQ010000032.1:0-1165 GCF_025771645.1 Campylobacter sp. IFREMER_LSEM_CL2256 | reverse complement strand
AGCTATATCTGATAATGTAAACAGAATAGCTAATGATATCTTAGAGGATGCTAGAAAGAAAAAGTTTTAAATAATTAACTAAACCCTTAATGGGTTTAGTTTGATATAAAGGTGGATTGATTAGTAAACTAATTAGCTTAGTAAGACTTTCAAATTTATTTCTTCAAATTAACAATCTTTTTACAGAATTTACAATATTAAATCACAATTAATTTTTCATTGCAAAAAATATTTTTATAATTACAAAAATATTTTATAGGAGAAAAGCAGTGAAAAGTGTTAAATTAAAAGTTGCTTTGATTGCAAATATCATAGCAATTGTATGCCTTTTGATTCTAGGAATTGTAACATTTATTTTTGTTAAAGATGCTCTTTTTCAAGAAATTGTTAATTCTGAGCAAAATCGTTTAATTTCTACAAAAAATCTTATGGTTAATTTCAAAGATGATACATCCGATTCATTAAAAAAACTAAGCGAAACTATACTTAGACACCCTTATTCTGATTTAAATTCTGCTGAAAAATTAATGGATAACATAGGCTATCAATTAAGATCATTCAGAGATTCTGGTAATTTTCTAGCGGTTTATCTAGCTCAACCAAATGGAGAATTAATAGTAAGTGATCCAGATAGCGATAGCAAAGGCTTAGACTATGGAATTTATGGAAAAGCTGATAATTATGATGCAAGAACAAGAGAATTTTATATAGAGGCAATGAAAAATAATAGCCTATATATCACTCCTTCTTATATTGATGTTACAACAGGCTTGCCTTGCTTTACTTATGCCATGCCAATATACAAAGATGGTAATTTTATAGGAGTGTTAGCAATCGATATTTTGGTTAAAGATTTAGAAGATAGTCTTAAACAAATGCCAGGTGCGTCTTTTATTTATGATAAAAATCGTTTTTCATTTGTTTCAACAAATAAAAATTATATTGGAAGCGATCCAAATGTTGCTATTGTGGCGGATGGATTTAGCAAAGTAAAAGATGGTGAACCATTCTTTTATACTAGCAAAGAAGGAAATGAAAGACTTGCAATGTGTGATAACATAGATGGATATACAGTATGTAATATGGCGTATATTGATACAATTTCTCAATCAAGTGAGAAAATAGCTTATATACAAGCCATTATAGTTATTTTTACAAGTATTAT
>NZ_JAKMQQ010000031.1:0-1297 GCF_025771645.1 Campylobacter sp. IFREMER_LSEM_CL2256 | reverse complement strand
TAATAACCAAATACAAATTTGTTATCACTAATGAAAACACTAGCTTTGAAAAGCTAGGTATTAAAGAAGAAGATTTACAATTACTTATTAGTGAGTTTAGTGCTAGAAAATTTAGCTTACAAGATTTACAAGATATATCTAATATCATTGCTTATTATTTCCAAGTTAATGGCTATCCTGCAGCAACAGCTTATGTACCCCAACAAGAATTTGAAGATAGTGTGCAAATTAACATAGCCTTAGGAACATTAGGTAAGTATATAATAAAGAATAAAACTACTATAAAAGATTATTTTATAGAAAGTAAGCTTAATGAAAGAATTAAAGGTAAAATCATCTCTACTAAGTTAATAGAAGATAGTGTATATAAAGTCAATGAAATGTATGGAGTACAAACCCTAGCAGGTTTACAAGCAGGAGAGAATGTAGGAGAAACTGATGTAGTTATAGAAGTAGTTCCTGATACTAAGGCTAATGTATTATTATATACTGATAATTATGGTATTGAAAGTGCAGGGGATATTAGAGCTGGTATTAGTATGGGATTTAATTCTATATTTAATATGGGAGATTATTATAATTTTTACTTACAATCAAGCAATGAAAAACAAATTAACTATGGAGCAAGTTATACTTTCTTTTTGGGAAATTTAAAAATTACTCCAAGCATATCTCAAGGATCTTATTCTTTAGGTGGGGAATATAAAGAAGTTGGTTTTAGTGGTACTTCTAGAAATTTTGGTATAGATTTTTCTTATCCTGTATGGATTAATACTAACTCCTCTTTATATTTTACTTCAAGTATTTATCATAAGATACTTAGTGATGTAACCTTAGATCTTTTAACCTTTGATAAACATTCTAATGTAGGTAGTATGGGTTTAGAAGGTTTGTTTAGAGGATTTGAAAATAATACCTTAAGTTATAGTGCTAAGATAAGCATAGGTAAAGTATATGATGATGGTACTACTATATTTGGAGATACATCTAAAAGTGGAGGCAAAGGCTTTGGTTGGTTTAGAAAACTCAATGCTAGTGTGAATAATTATTATAGTATTAATGAATACATTACGCATACTTTAAATATAAACTATCAAAAGGTATTAGGAAATTTTGAATTAGATTCTTCTGAGAGTTCCTCTTTAGGTGGAGCTTATGGAGTAAGAGCTTATGATAATGGAGAAGGTGATGGAGATAATACCATAGTAGCTAACTTTGGTATAAGAATAAATATACCAAATACTAATTTTTATTTTACTCCTTTTTATGATATAGGTTATGCTTGGTATGAAAAAGA
>NZ_JAKMQQ010000030.1:0-1412 GCF_025771645.1 Campylobacter sp. IFREMER_LSEM_CL2256 | reverse complement strand
TTTTAAAATTTAAAGCTATTGAAGATTATAGTATCAAAGATGTTACTATTAAGTTTAATTATATGAAATCATTTATATCTAAAACCGAATTCCCTCTAGATAAGATTCAGCTTCATCAGTATCAATTAAGTATAGAAAGTAGTGTGAAAGAAATTAGTGAAGATAAAAAAGAATTTCATATTTTTGTAAAAGGTGGTAAGCCAAATACTAAAATAACATGGAATATAAAAGGGTCTGGAATTTTAAATTATAAATATGAAAAATTTAATAGTAATGGTGAAGCCCTTGCAAGTGGATTTTCAAAATTAAGTCCAGATCAAGATTTTAATGCTATAGATATTGAGTGCAAAATGAATGAATATGTAAATATCAGTACAAAGATTAAAATTAAAACTTTACCGGAAAAAATAATTCTTATCGGAAATGCAACAAGGTTTTTAGGATTTTATTTTGATGAACACTATGCTCGTTTAAATAAATTATTTTGTCCAGTTTCGTGTGGTCGTGCGGATTTCATATTTTCAGGATTTTCTACGAAAATGTTAGGAAAGCGAATTCTAGTTAAGTCAAGTAATCCAAAAATAGGATTTACGGAAAAACATTTTATTTTACATCATTTGTCAACAACAGGAGAAAAATATTACGATATTGAAAATAATGTTATAAATTTTGATCCAATTGGTTTTCGAGTAAATGAATATTCAATTCCAAATGGGATATATGATTTTACTTTAAAATACAATGATCAAGAAATAAAATTTAGGATTGAAAAAAATGTTTGGATTCACGATTGAATTTAATGGTGTTACAGATTATTTAAAAAATAAATCTTTGTTTAAATTTACTTATATAGATAGAACTGGAGAAAAAGAATTTACTTCTGAGGAAATTAATATATTTCAATATACTCCAAAGCTATTTATTTATCGTTCGATTATAAAATATTACGATACGGATTATGTGACTTTGGATTATGGAAAAAAAGGATCTAAAGTTAAATGGGTAGTTTCTGGTCCTGTGAAGATTGTGCAAAAGGATGATCATTTTATTTCAGCTGAAGGAATAAGAGGCTATGCAGTATTAAAACTAAAGGGATTAATTCCAAATGGTGAAGATATTTGTGTTTATGCTGCAGCCATGGGCCATACTTATAGTACGATTATAAAATATGTTGAAAGATTGCCTCATGTAATGTTGTATCCTAAATATGAAAATTATTGTAGAGTATCAAATTCATCTTTAATTTTAAAAGATAAGGAAAGATAATGGTATCTAGAATAGGAGATTTTAATTTTGTTATTCTCAACTCATTTAAAGCAAATTATTTTTTAGGTTTATTGGTAAAACAATATTTTTTATTTTGAAAAGTAATAATATACCATGGATTTATTTTTTCATTTTACAATTTTATG
>NZ_JAKMQQ010000003.1:0-132443 GCF_025771645.1 Campylobacter sp. IFREMER_LSEM_CL2256 | reverse complement strand
ACTTATCCAAGCTTTAAAGGACAAGAAAAAACCATAGATTATATGGATGATTTTAGCATTAAAGTAAGTGGCTTATTACCAAATTCCACTATTGATAAAATTACTGGAAGTAATGGAGTAAAAGCTAAAAAAGACAGCTTTAATGTTAATGAAAATGGTGAAGCTGTTTTAGAGTTTAGTAGTATTGGTGATTTTAGTGTTAAAGAAACTAATATAAGTTTTTATTATGTCGAGCATATTGGAGAACAAAAAGTAGAATTTAAATTAGATCCTATTAGGTTTTTTGAGTATAAAATAGAGATAGAAGCTCCAGAACAAGTTGTAGAAGAAGGTTTTTTTGATGTTACTTTAAAAAATGGAAAGCCAAAGGCTGAGATAGAGTGGTTGAGTAGTCCTTTAATAACGCCTACTTCGCCACGAGATAATTATTTTAATGATAAAGGTGAAGCTCATGCTAAATATCATGTACTAGAAAACACAAATAATATTCAACAAATAATAGTTAAAACTTTAGGAGGGGATTTTAGAAAAAATGTGCGAGCTGTTTATAAAAAGCGCATTCGATTGCTTTTTGCTATGCCTTATAAAAATCCATATTTGGTTGGATTTTATCAAGGAAACGATAAATATGTCATACAAAGAAAAGCCATTCCAGAAGGTGGACATAATAATTTTGAAATTTATTTTGATGGTTTTGAGGATAAATTTATAGGAAATGAAATAACTGTAGAATGGGAAGGGTTTCTCCATGGTGGAATTTGTTACGGAAGAATACATAAAAGTATTACAGGACTATTTTACGATTTAGAGGATGCACATGATATTCATACTTTGGGTAATAGTATTGATTGTTATACTTCGTCTCCAATTCAAGTTGAAGATCCTCCGAAACATTCAAAAATTGTTATAAAATACGCTGGTCATGTTCAAGAAATTTCGGTGGAAAGATGGTATTAGGTTTTTATGGATAAATGAGTGGCTTTGGAGTTCTTATTTAGTGTTGGAAATGTTATAAGAAAAGAGTAGATGATATAAATAAGGCTTTTTCTTAAATGAAGTTAACAATATAGATACGCAAAAAAAGGATTATTTTGCCATTTTACAATTTTATGCAATTTCTATCTCTGTTAGCCCAGCTTTCAGAGGTAGATATTAAAACTCTTATGGAATATAAAGATTTATTATTAAAAGCATTATCATCTTTAAATGAATTAAAAACATTTGATATAAAAGAATGCACACGACTTATTAACACTCTTGAAGAAACTTTTTTAGATAAGCTTCAAATAGAAGAAAGCAAAAAGAAAGAAATTTGCAAAAATATCATCAAAATACTAAAAAATCATTGGAAAATGTTTTTTTGAAAATCAAGCTGTAATGCAAAACTAATAAGAAATAATAAAATTAAAATAAATATAAAATAATAATTTAAATGGTGCCCGAGGTCGGACTCGAACCGACACAAGGTTGCCCTTACCAGATTTTGAGTCTGGCGCGTCTACCAGTTTCACCACTCGGGCTTTTTTAAGATTTTAGATTAAAAATATAGAATATAAAATTATACTAAAAAAAAATTAAAGCAATATAAAAATATTTATATAGTAAATTAAAATATATTTAAAATTGGAACTTTTTTTGCTTGTAAATAATTAAAAAATTTATTTGCGGAGCAAGATAATGAGAATTAGTAACCAGTATACTTACTACACTTCTATACAAAACTACACGGATGGTCAGTCTTTACTTAATAAATATAATTTGCAATTACAAACAGGTCAACTTATACAGCACTCTTGGGAAAATGCCAATACTTACATTAATGGTTCAAGATTAGAATATGAACTAGCTAATATAGGTCAGGTAATTGAAGGAACTCAATCAGCTATGGAATTAGCAAAAAACACAGATACGGCTTTAAAAAATATCACTGAACTTTTGGAAAAATTTAAAACACTCTTAACAAAAGCTGCAAGCGATGGTAACTCTCAAGAATCAAGAGAAGCTATAGCAAAAGAACTTAAACTTGTGAGAGATTCTATTGTAAATATTGCCAATACTAGCATTAATGGGCAGTATTTGTTTGCAGGATCAAATAGTGCTAACATGCCTTTTGATAAATATGGAAACTATACTGGCAATAAAGATAACATTTTTGTAGTTAGTGGTGCTGGCACGCAAATTCCTTATAATATACCTGGTTGGGATTTATTTTTTAAACCTGATTCAAATATAAATAAAATCATTTCAACAAATGTTTCTTTCACTGATGCTCGTTATCCGGATAAAAAAGAATATTTAACAGGAGAGTCTAAATTTTCGCATTTAATAGGCCAAAATTATGTTCAAAATGGCAAACTTGATCCTGATAAAAATTTCGAAGATAGTTATGATGATAAACTTCCTTTTCCACACTCATCAATGTATATTCAAGGCGTTAGACCCGATGGAACAAGTTTTAAAGCCACTTTGGATATAGATCCTGATGCTAAAATTGAAGATGTTTTAGAAAATATTGGAAAGCTATATGGCAACACAGAGGGAAATGAGGTTGTTAAGGTCGCATTGAATGATAGTGGCCAAATAGAAATAAAGAGTTTAAAAGAAGGAAGTAGTTCTTTAGATTTTCATGCAGTTGCCATGACACCACAACTTCAAGACGCAGAGCAAATTAAAGATTTAAGTGATGCTGCTAAAGCTGAAGGTATCAGCATGGATGAAGTTACCAACCGTATTATGCAAGCAGCGCATAATGGAGATTTAAATAATACTAAAAGTCCAGTAACTATTACAGTAGATGGAAAGCAATTTACTGTTGATATTTACAAAACAGACTTTATAAAAAGCAATATCAATGGTAATAAAACCAATGGAGCTGATTTTGATGTGCCTTTTGAAAAAGATGGCAATACTGTTTTTGGAAATGTTTCTCAAGTGATTAAAGGCACTAGTGAGTATGCTACTGATAGTACAAAATTAAGTGAAGTCGTTGCAAATGCTAATGGTAGCATGGATAGCCAACAACTTCAAATGGAAATCACTTCTAGAAGTGGTCAAAAATATAATGTAACTATTGATTTAGAAAATTCTACTGTAAGTTATCCTGATCCAAATAATCCGGGTCAAACCATAAGTTTTCCTATTACACATTCTCAGTATAATGAAGCAACTGGAACCTCAGTGGGTATGCAAACAAGACCTGAAGATATTACTTATGGTCAGTTAAATGATATTATAGGTATGTTTGCAAGCGATAATGTTCCTACAGCAACTATTACTCCAAATGCAAACGGAACTATTAATAATAATGATTTTCAAACTATCCAACAAGACATAGCTGATTCTAAGGGTTTTGTTGAAGTTAGTATGGACTATAAAGGTCGTATAAGTATTACTGATAAATTTTCAACTAATACAAATATAGGTCTTACCATTAAAGATTCAAATTCAAATAGCGGCTTTCCCCTAGCAGGAGAAGTAAGCAATGGTTCAGGTTTTGTATTTAGTGCAAATAATTCTTTAACTATCGATGATCCAAATATTGATTTGATTAAAGATTTGGATGAGATGATAGATGCAGTTTTAAATGGTAGCATGAGGGCTGATTCAGAAGGAAGTGATCCTAGAAATACAGGTTTACAAGGAGCATTAGAAAGGATTGATCATTTACAAGATCATGTTAGAAAAATGCAAACAACCATAGGAGCTTATACTAACAATATAGAAGAAACAAACAAAAGAATGACTTTTTTAAATGTTAATGTTGCTTCTATAAAAAGCGGAGTGACTGATGCTGATTATGGGCAAACATATATGATGTTTATGCAAACTATGGTTTCTTATCAAGCTATGCTTTCAGCTACTTCTAAAATTTCTCAAATGAGTTTATTAAACTACTTATAATTTTTGATATAATAGCTTTTTTCTTTATAAAAGGATGTGTTATAAAAAAAGAAGCTATTTTTATCATTTCTAATATTTTTATTTTTTATTTTTGTCTAAGTGCTTTGATACCTGATCAAGCTTTAGTAAGTATTATAGGATACTCTTTAGCAAAACTTAGCTATTTTTTATTTGGCTCATTGACTAAATTTTATCCTTTTGTCTTTTTTTGGTTTAATTATCTTTTATATAAAAATGATTATAACTTTGAGCTTATTGAGCGTAGATTTAGTGTAGCTATCTTTACTTGCATTTTTGCTTCGCTTATTTTTGCTTCAGCATTTTTGCAAGATAAAGGTTATATAGCTTCTGCTATGTTTGTGATTTTAGATGGACTTTTTGGAAAAATAGGTAGCTTAATCTTGGTGATTTTGCTTTTAGCTTTTGCTTTTAGTATTTCTTTTCCGCAAATTATCAAAGAAGTATTTAAAATAGATCTTGATTTTGATTTTTATTTAAAACTCGAAACTTTAATTAAAAATAAAATTTTTGGCTTTTTTGGTGGTGATAAGTATGAAAATGAAACCAAAGAAGAGCAAGAAAAACTTAAGCAAGAGCTTTTAATCAAAGAGAAAAAAGAAGAGCCCATCAAAAAGGAAGATCTATCAAAGCAAGAGACTCAAGAAAATAAAAAATTCAATCTTGAAGATTTGAAAAATCAAGAATTAGAAGAAGTGATAATTAGTGAAGAGGATAAAAAATTAAGCTCAAGTTATATTCATGAGCTTTCAGAGCCTATCGCAAGTTTTGCTCAAAAAGCTAGTCAAATAAATATAAAGGAAGATGAAATGACCCCTGAAGAGTATTTGTCAAAATATAAAAACAATAGTGAAGATATTTATACTCAAACCTTAAAAAGTAAAAATTTAGATGAGCCAAGTTATAAAAGACGTAATATGGACTTAAATGAAAACAAAGAAGAAGTGATAGAAGAAAATTCTTTATTTGCCAAAGAGCTTAAAGAGCGTGAGCAAATGCTACAAAAAGCTAAATTGCTAGAAGAGTATAAAGCTTTACAAAAAGAAAAAATTTTAGAAGAACTTAATGAGGATTTTAAAAAAATTGAAGAATTAAATGCCATAGAAGCACAAAAAGAAGCTGAGTTTAAAAAAATTCAAAACAAAACTAGCTTTTTAGGGGTAAAAGATTTTAAAGATGAGGATTTTATCCCGCAAAATGAAGTAAAAGAGCTAGATTTTAGTGAAGATGATTTTGCTAAGCCTGTTAGTATAGAAGAACTAAGAAGTAAAAGAAACTATGAAAGCCCTTTTGTAGTAGAAGAAGTACAAAATGAAGTTAAAGAAGAAAAAGTTCCATTTGAGATTACCCAAGAGCCTATAGTGGAAGTAGTAGAAAACAAAACACACCATTCTAACGCTAATGAAGTGAGTGAAAATAAAGCCTTGTTGAAAGATCTTGACTTTGGAAATTTTGAAAAACCAAAAGATTTTTCTTTACCACCTTTAGATTTTTTAACCATGCCAAAAGAAGGTAAAAGTGAGATAAATGAAGAAGAGATTGATAGAAAAATTTATGATTTATTGGAAAAATTAAGACGTTTTAAAATAGGTGGTGATGTAGTTAGAACCTATACAGGTCCTGTTGTAACTACTTTTGAATTTCGTCCAGCAGCAGATGTTAAAGTAAGTAAAATTTTATCTTTACAAGATGATTTGGCTATGGCTTTAAAAGCTCAAACTATAAGAATTCAAGCTCCAATTCCAGGTAAAGATGTAGTAGGGATTGAAGTCCCAAATGAAAAAATCGATACGATTTACTTAAGGGAAATTTTAGAAAGTGAGGTATTTAAAAATTCTAGCTCACCTTTAACTATAGCTTTGGGCAAAGATATAGTAGGCGATCCTTTCATCACAGATCTTAAAAAGCTTCCTCATCTCTTAATAGCAGGAACTACAGGAAGCGGTAAAAGTGTGGGAATTAACTCTATGCTTTTATCTTTGCTTTATAGAAATTCACCAAAAACCTTAAGACTTATGATGATAGATCCTAAAATGCTTGAATTTAGTATTTATAATGATATACCACATTTACTTACACCGGTAATTACTGATCCTAAAAAGGCGGTAAATGCTTTATCAAATATGGTAGCTGAAATGGAACGCAGGTATCGTTTGATGGCTGAAGCAAAAACTAAAAATATAGAAAATTACAATGAAAAAATCAAAGAACAAGGTGGAGAAATCTTACCATTTATTGTAGTGATTATTGATGAGTTGGCTGATTTAATGATGACTGCGGGTAAGGATGTAGAGTTTTATATAGGTCGTTTAGCGCAAATGGCAAGAGCAAGCGGAATTCACTTAATCGTAGCTACACAACGCCCTTCAGTGGATGTTGTTACTGGGGTTGTAAAAGCAAATTTACCAAGTAGAATTTCTTATAAAGTAGGGCAAAAGATAGACTCTAAGGTTATTTTAGATTCTATGGGTGCTGAAAGCTTACTAGGGCGCGGGGATTGTTTATTCACCCCTCCTGGTATGAGTGGTTTAGTGCGTTTACATGCACCTTTTGCAAGCGAAAATGAAATTGAAAATATAGTAGAGTTTTTAAAAGCTCAACAAGTAGTAGAATATGATGAGAGTTTTTTAAAAGATGACAGTCAAGATGGAGCTTATAAAAGAAGTGAATTTGATGATGGGGATTTAGATGAGCTTTATGAAGAGGCAAAGGCTGTAATCTTAGAAGATAGAAAAACTAGTATTTCTTATTTGCAAAGACGTTTGAAAATAGGCTATAACCGCGCAGCAAATATCATAGAACAACTTTCACAAACAGGTGTTTTAAGCGAACCTGATGCAAAAGGGCAAAGAGAAATTTTATAATCAATTTCTTATTGCCTTATTATGATCTTTTAAAGTAGAGGTAAAAATATGCTTATTAGTTTTTTTATCTCTTACAAAGTATAAATATTCTGTTTTAGCAGGAAAAATAGCTGCCTTGATAGCTTCAAATGAAACATTGCATACAGCTTCTTTTGGTATGCCATTAAATTTATAAGTATTGTAAGAACTATTATCTGATCTTATTCTTTGTGGAGTGATTTTTTCATGAGAGTATTTTCCATAATTTAATGTTCCATCCATTTGAAGCTTCATACCTTTTCTTAAACGATTTCTAATTACAGATGAAACTATAGGCATTTCTTCATTACTCGCTGCTTCTTTTTGTATAATGGAAGCTATGATGATATACTCATGCCATTTTTTTTCATTATATTCTCTAAAAATTTTATAAGAAAGCTTTTTAAATTCACTTACAGAGTAAGCCAAAAGATATTTTACCAAAAGCTCTTCTGTGATACCTTTTGGAATTTTATAAGTTTCAGGAAAAAGCATACCTTCTTTAAAAGGACTTTGTTTGTAAAATTCCTGCATTAAGATTTTAACATTTAAATTTAACTTCGGTGCTAATTCTTCAAAGAAAATTTCAGTCGTTTCTCCAGGAATTAAAGTAATAGTTTCAAGCGCTGCCTTAGCGACGGTAAGCTTATGTAAAAATTCAGCTCTATTTAGTTCTTTTGTGCCTATATTTATCCAGCCAGATTGTGGATGGCCCAAAAAATATAAAGTATATTTATCGATACTGCTCATTTTATAGTTATTTTTATCTAATTGCGTTATAATCTTGCTAACAGAACCTTGTGGTATAAAAACTACAGAGTTTGTTTTTATAGGTAAAAGTAGATAATAAAAAATGGATAAAAGAAAAATTAAAATCAAGTCACAACATATTAAAAAAATTCTTAAATTTTTAGCATTACCTATGATACTTTTCATTGCTTTGTTTATTTACCTCAAAAATGGAATTTATATAGAAAAATTAGAATTTTCTTCTATTAATTTAGAGAAATTATATATTAAATTAGATAAAAAACTCATTTTAAATGCTAAAAAAGTCGTAGTAAATTCTCAAAGTCAAAGTGCTCAAAATGAAACTAGCGCAAGTAAAGCTGTGCAGCTTATTAAAGATGTAAAATATATTTATTGGTTTTTTCAAGAAATCAATATTGATGAAATGTTTGTCAATAACTATCCTGTGGAGTTAATTTATAAAAATAATTTATTTTTTGTAAACAGCAAAAATCTTTTAGTAAAAGTGAATTTAAAAATTAGTGATAAAAATATACAAGCTAATATTGATAATTTTCTTTTAAAAGATCATAATCTTAGCATAATTGGCTCCTTGCTTATTAATCCTAAGACAAAATTTTATACTTTTAAAGGTAAAATCGATAGTGATTTTTTAAAAAGTGATGTTAAATTTTCACTCAAAAGAGAAGAGATTGCTTATGAATTAGAAAATATCAATTCAAATAATATTTCGCAAATTTTTGATATTTTAGTAGAAAATGGAGTACATTTGCCTTCTAATCTTGCTCTTTGGGTGGGTGGTAAGGTAAAGGCTGATTTTTATTTTATAGAAAAATTAAGCGGTTTTGCAGACTTTGGAAAGCATAGATATTATTTAAACGATATCAATGCCAAAGGTTATGTAAATAATTTAAAAGTAGTTTTAGATAAAGGCATAGATCCTATCGTAAGTCCTTTTGTAAGACTTGAATTTGCTAAACAAAGACTTGATTTTATTTATGATGATTTGCGTTTTAATAATTATGATTTAACTCAAAGTCAAATTTATATAGATAATATGTTAAATGAAAAAGCAGGAATTTATATACGTATTAAAAGTGATAATGCTAGAGCTGATTATAGGGTTAATAAAATTTTGCTTCTATATGATATAAAATTACCATTTTTACAAAATAATGGTGTCGCAAAGACTGATTTAACACTGAAAATTCCTTTTGATCATCCTGAGAAAATTACTTATAATGGTAGTTTTAATATTATTAATTCAAATATAAATATAAGTGATTTTAAGATAACTCAAGCAAATCTTACTTTAAAAAAAGATAAGCTAGATATACAAAATGCAAGCGTGCAAAGTAGTATGATTAATGGTGATTTTAATGCAAGTGTTGATTTGAAGCAAAAAAAAGGTGATTTTAAAACCTTTATAACAAACTTAGAACTACCACAAGAGAGCTTAAAAATGGAAAATAAATTTCTTGATTTAAGCCTTGATTTTGATAAAAATATTAGTTTATATAATAAAGAATTTACCACAACTTTAAATTTTGATCAAGGTATGTCTGTTTATGTTGAAAAACTTGCAAAATATAAAAATTATTCTAAATTAATGCAAAAAAATAAAGTGCATGATGGGGAATTATCTTTAAATACTTTAAATTTCCAAGATTTTAATGTAGATATTAATAATACTACTTTTGAATCATTTTTGCTCTATAAAGATAATAATCCTTATGAATATGATAGTTTTAATATAAAAATAAAAGGTAATGATTTTAATTTAACTAGTGTAAGTGGTAGTATTTTTGCACAAAAAGGCAATGATGATGTAAATATTACTTTAAATAATATTAATTTATTGATTTCTCAGCAAGATACAGAAAATACTTTAGATACTCTTGAAAATTCAACTTATAATATTAGTGGTAAAAATATAGATTTGATTTTAAAAGATTTTAATAAAACCTTAGATTTTGATCAATTTGACGCTAAAATTAAAAAAGATTCCGTAAAAGCTTGGGCAAATAGAAATGAATCTAGATTTGATTTTTTGTTTAAAGAAAATCAAATGCAAATTAGAGCTTTAAAAATGGATGATGATTTTCTAAACACCTTTATGCGCCAAAATGTTTTTGAAAAAGGTGAGTTTAATCTTTATGTAGATGGCAATAGTACTGATTTTTTCAAAGGTAAGTTCTTATTTAAAGATACTTATTTAAAAGATTTGAAATTTCATCAACAGCTTTTAAGTTTTATTGATACCATACCTAGTTTAATTTTATTTAAGGCGCCTACCTTTAATGAAAAAGGCTTTAGTGTTGAAAATGCTGGTATAAGTTTTAATCGTAAAAAAGATCTTTTTGAAATAGACGCACTTAATTTTAATGGTGATAGTGCAGATGTGTTAGGTCAAGTTAAAATCAATTTAAGAAGCAATCAAGTGGATGGTTTATTAGAACTTAGAACGCTAAAATCAGCCAGTTCGGTTATTTCCAAAGTTCCAATTATCAATCAAATTATATTAGGTAAAGATAGGCAAATTAGTACACAAATTAAATTAAGTGGAACAGTGGATGAACCTGAATTTAAGACCCAGCTTATTGCACAAAGCTTGCAACTTCCTTATCATTTAATTAAAAATATTTTTGAATTACCAGCTAATTTAGTGAAATAAACGCAAAAAGGAGAAAAAATGAAAATCACTATCATAGGCGCAGGAAATGTTGGTGTAAGTACTGCTTATGCTTTGATTTTAAGAGAGTTGGTTGATGGGCTTGTTTTGATTGATATTAATAAAGATTTGCTTTTTGCTAGAGAATTGGAATTAAGTCAGAGCATAGCTGCTTTTAATTTTGATATTAAAATAACTTGCACGGATGATTATGCGCACTCAAAAGATTCTCAAGTGGTTGTTTTTAGTGCGGGAGTAGCTAGAAAAGAAGGTCAAAGTAGGGATGAGCTTTTTGCTATTAATGCTAAAATTATGCTTGAGTGTGCCAATAATATTAAAAAATTTAACAACGATCCTTTGTTTATTATAGTAAGCAATCCTGTAGATTTTTTACTGGATGCTCTTTATGAAAGTAAATTATTTTCATCAAAGAAAATCATTGCTATGGCAGGCGTTTTGGATAATGCTAGATTTAAATATGAAGTGGGTAAAAAACTAAATATAAAAACTTCTTATATAGATACTAAGCTTATAGGTTTTCACAATGATAGCATGGTTTTAGTAAAATCTCAAAGTAAAGTTCAAAACAAAGCATTAAATGAGGTTTTAAATGAATATGATCTTGCTCAAATAGAACAAGAAGTTAAAACAGGTGGTGCTAAAATTATAAAATATTTAAAAACTTCAGCATATTTAGCCCCTGCAAGTGCTTGTGTGAGGATGATAGAGGCTTTAAAAAGTGGAGAATTTTTACCAATATGTGTGATTTTAGATGGAGAATACGGCATAAAAGAAAAAGCTTTTGGTGCTATGGCAAGGATAAGTCTTGATGGGGTGCTTGAAATTTTGGAGTTAAAATTAGACGATCAAGAACAAATTGCATTAGAAAATTCTCTCATTCAATATAATTATAAATAATTTTTAGGAGTTTTTTACTCCTAATGTTACTTTGCGTTATAAATACCTATTTGTTTTACTTTATATCTTAAATAATATTTACTCATGCTATAAATTCGCTATAATAAAAAGTTTGTTTTAAAAATAACTTTTGATAAAAAATCATTAAAAATAACAAAAAATTAGAAAGGAATTTTAATGGTAGCCCCAGAAAATACACCGGTTTGGGTTGATGAAGCAAGATGTAAAGCTTGTAATATCTGTGTTAGCTATTGTCCAGCTGGAGTTTTAGCAATGAGAGATGAAATCAGTGCAGTTTTAGGACAGATGATAGAAGTGGTTCATCCTGATTCTTGTATAGGCTGTAGTGAATGTGAAAGTCACTGCCCTGATTTTGCAATTTTTGTTGCAAAAAGAGATGAGTTTAAATTTGCAAAGCTTACGCCAGAAGCCAAAGAAAGAGCACAAGCTGTTAAAGAAAATAAATATAAAAAATTAAACGCATAGGAAAAACAATGAGAGAAGTGATATCAACAGGTAATGTTTTAGTAGCAAAAGCTGCGATTGATTGTGGCTGTAAATTTTTTGGTGGTTATCCAATTACCCCAAGTTCTGAAATAGCACATGAATTAAGCCATATGCTACCAAAAAATGATGGTACTTTTATACAAATGGAAGATGAAATTTCAGGTATTAGTGTGGCTTTGGGTGCTTCTATGAGTGGTGTTAAGTCTATGACAGCAAGTAGTGGACCTGGAATTTCTTTAAAAGCTGAGCAAATTGGTTTGGGTTTTATAGCTGAAATTCCACTAGTAATTGTAAATGTTATGAGAGGTGGTCCATCCACTGGTCTTCCAACAAGAGTTGCACAAGGAGATTTGTTTCAAGCAAAAGCTCCAACACATGGAGATTATGCAAGTATAGCTTTAGCTCCTGCTTCATTAGAGGAAGCTTACACTGAAACTATTAGAGCTTTTAATTTAGCTGAAAAATACATGACTCCGGTATTTTTGCTTTTAGATGAAACCATAGGACATATGAATGGTAAGGCTAAATTACCTGATTTAGAAGAATTAGAAATTATTAACCGTAAAAAATTTACAGGAGATAAAAAAGATTATAAACCTTATGCGGCAGGGGAAAATGAAGCTGCTACACTAAATCCTTTCTTTGAAGGTTATCGTTATCATATCACAGGACTTCATCATGGAGATATAGGTTTTCCAACTGAAGATGGAGCGATAGTAGATAAAAATATGAAAAGATTGTTTGGTAAGATTAAAAATAATACCGATGAAATTTGTACTTATGAAGAGTTTATGTGTGATGATGCGCAGTTTTTAATCATTGCTTATGGTAGTGTTGCAAGATCTGCTAAAGAAGCTATCTTAAGACTTAGAGAAGAGGGTTTAAAAGTAGGGCTTTTTAGACCTATCACGCTTTATCCAGTAGCTGAGAAAAAAATAGCTCAAGTGGTATCTAAATTTGAAAAAGTTATGGTTAGCGAGCTTAATATGGGGCAATATTTAGAAGAAATTCAAAGAGTAAGCAAAAGAGATGATTTTATTAGCTTACACCGTGCAAATGGTCGCCCTATAACCCCAAGTGAAATTATTGCTAAAGTAAAGGAGAATATGTAAAATGGCTTTTAATTACGATGAATATTTAAGAGTGGATAAACTTCCAACACAATGGTGCTGGGGTTGTGGGGATGGAGTTGTTTTAAAAGCTATTATTAGGGCCATTCAAAAACTTGGCTGGAATATGGATGATGTTTGCTTAGTTTCAGGTATAGGTTGTAGTGGCAGAATGAGTTCTTATGTAAATTGTAATACAGTACATACTACCCATGGTAGAGCTATTGCTTATGCAACAGGGATTAAACTGGCAAATCCTAAAAAACATGTAATCGTAGTAAGTGGGGATGGTGATACTTTAGCAATTGGTGGAAATCACACTATCCATGGATGTAGAAGAAATATAGATTTAACTCATATTTTAATCAATAATTTTATTTATGGTCTTACAAACTCACAAACTTCACCAACTACTCCACAAGGCTTTTACACTGTTACTGCTCAAGCGGGTAATATAGATCCAAATTTTGACGCTTGTGAGCTTACTAAAGCTGCTGGGGCTTCTTTTGTAGCAAGAACAAATGTTATTGAGGCAAATAAACTTGAAAATATCATTTTTAAAGCTTTATCACACAAAGGTTATAGTTTTGTAGATGTATTTTCAAACTGCCATATTAATCTTGGTAGAAAAAATAAAATGGGTGAAGCTGTAAGCATGCTTGATTGGATTAAAAATCGTTGTGTGGATAAGTCTAAATTTGAACAATTAGACTATGAGCAAAGAGCAGATAAATTCCCTACAGGAATTTTGCATCAAGATGAAAGCAAGGCAGAATATTGTGAGGCTTATGAAGAAGTTAGAAGAGCCTTGAAAGAAAAAAGAATGGTTGATTTAGGAGCATTAAAATGAAATATCAATTAAGATTTTGCGGTGAAGGTGGACAAGGGGTTATCACTGCAGGTGAAATTCTAGCTAAAGCTGCCATTAAAGAAGGGCGCAATGCTTTTAAAGCTTCTACTTATACTTCTCAAGTTAGAGGCGGACCAACTAAGGTTGATATTATCATTGATGAAAGTGAAATCTTTTTTCCTTATGCAGTAGAAGGTGAAGTTAGTTTTATGCTTTCAACTGCTGATAAGGGTTATCATAGTTTCAAAGATGGTGTTTGTGATGGTGGAGTTATAGTTGTAGAGCCAAATTTAGTTCACCCAAGCAAAGAAGATTATGCTAGATGGAAAATTTTTGAAATTCCTATTATTACTATAGCTAAAGAAGAAGTAGGTAATGTAGCCACTCAATCAGTTGTTGCTTTAGCTATAGCTGCTTATATGAGCAAATGTATTGATATTGATGCATTAAAACAAACTATGCTTGATATGGTACCTGCAAAAACTAAAGAAGCAAATGCAAAAGCTTTTGATTTAGGTATAGAATACGCTAAAAAAGCACAAGTAGTTTCTTGATTTTTCAAGAAACTCTCCTTATAAAATAATATTTATTAAATTATCGTTATAATATTTTCCATTTTAAGCAAAAAGGTAAAATAATGAAAGAGCTAAATGGCTCGCAAATGATTTGTGAAGCATTAAAAGAAGAAAATGTTAAAGTAGTTTTTGGTTATCCTGGTGGTGCGGCTTTAAATATTTATGATGAAATTTATAAGCAAACTCATTTTAAACATATCCTAGTTAGACACGAGCAAGCAGCCTTACATAGTGCTGATGCTTATGCTAGAATGAGTGGTGAGGTTGGTGTGGCAGTAGTTACAAGTGGACCTGGTTTTACCAATACAGTTACAGGCTTGGCTACTGCTTATAGTGATTCTATACCTTTAGTTTTAATTTCAGCTCAAGTTGCAAATTCTTTAATAGGAACCGATGCTTTTCAAGAAATCGATGCTATAGGTATTTCAAGGCCTTGCGTAAAACATAATTATTTAGTAAAAAATATTGAAGAATTACCTAAAATTTTAAAAGAAGCTTTTTACATTGCAACAACAGGTAGAAAAGGGCCTGTGCATATTGATATACCTAAAGATGTTACTGCAGCTATAGGTAAATGGCATTATCCTAAAGAAATTTCTATGAAAACTTACAAGCCAACCTATAAAGGAAATATTAAGCAAATTAAAAAATTAGTAAGTTTGATTAAAAATGCTCAAAAACCTTTATTTTACCTAGGTGGAGGTTGTGTAGCTTCTAATGCTAGTGATGATTTAAGAGAATTAATTCATTTTTGTCAAATTCCTGCAGTTGAAACTTTGATGGCTCTAGGGACTTTAAGAAGTGATGATGAACTTAATTTAAAAATGGCAGGTATGCATGGGAGTTATTGTGCAAATATCGCTTTAAGTGAGTGTGATTTGCTCATTGCTGTGGGTGCTAGGTTTGATGATAGGATTACTGGTAAAACAAGTGAGTTTGCCAAGGGTGCAAAAATCGTTCATATTGATATAGATCCAAGCTCTATTTCTAAAATCATCGAAGCGCATTTTCCTATAGTTGGGGATATTAAAAGTGTTATTTTAGATACCTTAGAAGAATTAAAAAAAGAAAGTTTTGATAATACAAAATACCAAGAATGGTTTAAAACTTTACAAAGATATCAGCAGTTATATCCTTTAATCTATGAAGATAGTGATGAAGTTTTAAAACCTCAATGGGTTATAGAAGAATGCGCTAGATTAGCTCCTGATGCAAGGATAATTACTGATGTAGGACAACATCAAATGTGGGTAGCGCAATTTTATCCTTTTAATTATGCAAGACAACTTGCAACAAGCGGTGGGCAAGGAACTATGGGTTATTCTTTACCAGCTGCACTTGGAGCTAAATTAGCTGTGGGTGAAGAAGTGGTGGTAAATTTCGTAGGCGATGGTTCTTTTTTAATGAATATACAAGAGCTAATGACAGCAAGTGCTTATGGAATTAAAGTGATTAATATTGTTTTAAATAATTCTTTTTTAGGTATGGTAAGACAATGGCAAAGTATGTTTTATAAAGAAAGATTTTCTAATACAGATTTAACAAGTCAACCTGATTTTATTACTATTGCTAAAGGTTTTCATTGCGAGGGTTGTAATGTCTCTAACAAAGAAGAATTTCAAAAAGCTTTCAAAGCAGCCTTAGAATCTAAAAAAACTTACATTTTAAATGTGGCTATAGATCGTTATGAAGATGTATTACCTATGGTGCCTGCAGGTGGAGCTATTTATAATATGATTTTACCTAGCTATAAAAACAAGGATAAAAAATGAAAAGAAGAGTAATTTCTGTCATTGTATTAAATGAGCATGGGGTATTATCACGCGTTGTTGGGCTTTTTTCGGGGCGTGGTTATAATATAGAGTCTCTTACAGTTGCACCACTTGATGATAAAGAATTCTCAAGGATAAATATCGTTACTTTAGGCGATGAAAAAGTTTTTGAGCAAATTATTAAACAACTTCATAAACTCATACCTACTTATAAAGTAATTGATTCTAGTGATTTTATAGAAAAAGAAACAGCTTTGGTAAAGATTGCTTTAAATGAAAATTTTGCAGGCTTAGATGCTATATTAAAAACTTATAATGGCAGTGTGACTTATAGTGATGATGAGTTTATTATAGTAATGGCAAGTGATGATGCAAAAAATATCGATAACTTTTTAAAAACTATGAAAAAGTATAATCCTATTAGTGTAGTTAGAAGTGGTTCTATTTTAATGGAGGTAAAATGAAAATTAGTGAAATTGCTAAATTTTTAGGCATAGAATATTGTGGAGATGATATAGAAATTACAGCTTTAAATTCATTAAATAATGCAAGTTTTACTGAACTTAGTTATTGTGATGGAGAAAAAAACTCTAAAAAAATCGCAAGTAGTGGAGCTGGGGCTATATTAATCTCAAAAGAATTTGAAAATTTAGTTTCAAAAGATTGCATTAAGTTAGTCGTTGATAATCCACATTTATCTTTTGCACTTTTAAGTAAGCTTTTTGCTAAACCTTTAATTTCTAGTGAAAAAAAACAATCAAATATTGCCAAAAGTGCTAAGATTATGCCAAATGTTTATATAGGCGAAAATGTCCAAATAGCTGATCATGTAGTGATAATGGCAGGTGCTTATATAGGCGATAATGTAAGTATAGGTGAATATACTATAATCCATCCAAATGTTGTGATTTATAATGACACTAAAATAGGTAAAAAATGCCATTTGCTGGCAAATTGTGTTATAGGTAGTGATGGTTTTGGTTATGCGCATACAAAAAATGGCGAGCATTATAAGATTTATCATAATGGAAATGTTATTTTAGAAGATTTTGTAGAAGTTGGAGCTTGCACGACTATTGATAGAGCAGTTTTTGAAAGTACTATCATAAAGCAAGGTACAAAGATTGATAACCTCGTTCAAGTAGGACATAATTGTGAAATAGGGGAGAATTGTCTTATAGTAGCTCAAAGTGGAATTTCAGGCTCAAGTATTTTAGGTAAAAATGTTACTATGGGTGGACAAAGTGCTACAAGCGGGCATTTAGAAATAGGAGATTTTGCTACCATAGCCGCAAGAGGCGGGGTCACTAAAAATTTAGAAGGTGCTAGGGTTTATGGTGGTTTTCCTATCATGCTTCAAAAAGATTGGCTAAAATTTCAAGCAAAAATTATCACAGCTTTTAGGGATAAACATGAGTAAAAAAGTATTTAAAACTATAGAATTACATGGTAGTAAAAGTGGAGAAATAAGCCTTTGTAATCTTTCTAATCCTTATGGTATAGGAAGCAATGATGTCTTAAGTATAGGTGTGGCTTTAAAAAAGGAAAATGGAATAGATTGGAAAGTTCATATTCCTTATGAAAATTTAAAAGATCTTATCCTAGCACTTCAAGAAATAGAAAAAAGCAAAGCCTAGTTTAGAAACTAGGCGTATTTAAATCCCGTTTTCTTCCTGCGCTAATAATTAAAACAAAATTAAGCACAATCAAAACATATATAAAAGTTGGTATAGGGAAGGCGTCGCCATTTGCATAAGAATGAAGCCCAGAAAGGTAAAAATTTACTCCAAAATAAGTCATTAATATACTATAAAAGGCTAAAACACTAGCACTTGCAAAAACAAAAATAAAATAAGTTTTGAAAATAAATCTTAAATGTAATACCATGGTATAAACTACAATAGAAATCAAAGCCCAAGTTTCTTTTGGATCCCAACCCCAATATCTTCCCCAGCTTTCATTAGCCCAAACTCCGCCTAAAAAATTTCCTATTGTAAGCATTGCAAGCCCTATTATCATGGACATTTCATTAACGCAGTGTAGTTTGGTGATGTTTAAATCTATATTTTTATTTTTACCTCTTAAAGTAAAAAGAATTAAACTCAAAATCCCTATAATAAAACAAAGTGCTAAAAATCCATAACTTGCTGTTATAATAGAAACATGAATATTAAGCCAATATGATTTTAAAACAGGTATTAGATTTCCAATTTGAGGATCCATAAAGCCAAGATGAGCTACAAAAAGTGAAATACCTGCTAAAAAGCTCGCACTACATAAAGCCAAAAGTGATTTTTTAAAAAATATCACAGCACTTATCACACAAGCAAAAGCTATGTAAATCATGCTTTCATAAGCATTACTCCAAGGAGCATGCCCACCTACATACCAACGAATGATTAAAGCTAGTGCATGTATGATTACACACATACTTAAAATGATGTAAAAAAATCTATATACAAAGGCAGATAAAGAAATATTTTTTAATATAGTATAAAAACTTAAAAAGAAAAAAACTAACGCAAAGCTAATATAAACAAAAGTTAGATTATCAAAGATATTATAATGATTAAGCAGTATTTCAAGATCTAATCTTTCTTTTGGTGGTAAAACACTGCTTCCATAATGATTTTGAAAGTCTTTTAAGGATTGTAAAATTTCATTTGCATCTTGCCATTGATTATTTTCAACACCATTACGAACTTGTAAAAAATAGCTAACCAAAAGCATTTGTAAACGCTCTACATCTTCTTTTGCAAAAGGTAAAATTTGCACCGGAGAATACCACTTTAAACCTTGCTCATTAATATCAGGAAAAATAGTTAAAGCTTGACCACTATAAATATAATATGCATGATTTATTTTTTCATCTAAGGCTAGCAAATCTTTATCAAAGCTAGTTCTTAGTGAGGGCTTTTTGCGGTTAGCTTCCTCAACATAATTACTCAGTTTATATATCCCATTATCAAACACATCATCAAATGCTATGTATTTTTCGTTTATATCTGTGCCTATTAATTCTCTTAGCTTGCTTGTTTTTGTAGCTATCATTTTGATTTTTCTAAATTCTTTAGGATAAATCATCATTGCAAGAAAAATTTGATCATAGTGAAGATTTAAAAATTTTTCTTTTTGAGTGATTTTATAAACAAATTCCATTGCCAAAGTATCTAAAGGTTTGATTCTACCATTATGATCTTGTACAAGTAATTTTGTAAAATTTAAAGAATGTTCATAGGAATTTTTTTGCAAATTTGAGATTAAATTTAAAATTTCATTTTTATTTTCTTGTGCAAAAAGTGGAGTTTGTAAATTTGCAAAAAGCAAAATAAACAATACAAAACTTTGGCCTTTTTTTAAATAAACACTTAAACGATGAAATCTTGAGTTTTTGTCAAATAAAACCCATAAAAATCCTAAAATTAATAAAGTATAACCTATATAAGTAGGAATTTTACCAGGATCTTTATTGACTGAAAGTATGGTGCCTTTCTCATCTTGATCATAAGAGCTTTGAAAAAATCTATATCCACCATAATCAAGAACATTATTCATAAAAATATCATAATCTAAGTTAATATTATTTTGCTCATCTATAATTTGAATTTTTGAAGTATAAGAAGATGGACTCATAGAGCCTAAATAACGCTCAAGTATAAAATCTTTTAAGTGTAACGCAAAAGGAAGTTTGATTTCTTTGGGCCCCCAATTGATAGTAAAATTTTTTCCCTGCAAGTTAAAATGCACTGCTTGTTTATTTGTAAAATTTGGATTTAAGATTATTTGTGTATTTGCTTTTTGATAATTAATGTTTAATTTTAAGCTAGCAGGTGTAATAGAATCTTTTTGCGGAGTGTATTTGATGGAGCTTATGATTAATTTTTCGCCATTTAAGTCAATAGTTTTTTCAAAATGCTTTTGAGTTAGTGGGGTAAAGCTAATAGGAAATTCAAAACTAGCATTAGTATCAAAATCAGTAATTTTTATAAATTCTTCCCTAGTAACTATGGTGTTAGAGCTTTCATTTTCTCTTATATGCATTCCTCCTTCTAAGCCAAAATATCTAGTAAGTCCAGCGCCGATTAAAATCACTATAAAAGATAAATGCAAAAGCAAGATAGAGTATTTTTTCTTTTGAAAAAGCTTGTTATAAAATATCACTCCGATTAAATTTAAACCTAGTAATAAATGCAACATATCAAACCAAGCATTATTATAAATCAAAGCTTTAGCCGCACTAATACCAAAATCATTTTCTATAAAGGTCGCCACAGCACAAGCTATGGCGTATATGCTCATTAGTAAAAAACTCATCGCAAAAGAAAAAAAATACTGCATTTTTAACCTTTAAATATTATTTTCTTTATAAAAATGTATAAGTTTTTGCGCTATGGTTGCTTCGTCTAAATTTTGATTTTCTTTTTGGTTTAAAAACTCCATTGTAGCGCTTAATCTTTTTGCACTAATAAAACCAGGATAATTTAGTAAAGTTTGGCTGTTTTTGTTTAAAATTACAATAGTAGGGGTGGCTACTATATCATAAATACTAGAAAGTTCAGTTGTACTTAAGTCGCTTTTATGGTTTTTATAAAATGTATGAATTTTTTTATAGCTTATATTTATATAATATGAGCTGTATTTGTCTTTTATAAGTTCTTGTATTTTTTTATCATTTTTAATTTCTTCTTTTAATTTATCACAATAAAGGCAGTGATTTGCGCTAAAAATGATTAAAATATTTTTATCATCACTTTTTATATTTGTATTATCTTTAAATAAATGAGCTATTTCTTCATAAGATTTTTTATCTAAATCATTTGCTTTTTGCAAATTTTCTTTAGAAAATTGTGTGCCATTTGAGATTAAATTAGAATCAAGTTTTTCTTCATTAGAACATGCTATAAAAAAAATACTTAAAAAACTAAGTGTGAGTATTGTTTTAAACATTTAAAATCCTTGAAAAAGTTAGGAAAAGTCCTTATTCGCTATTATAGCGAATAAGGTTATAAGATAGTGTTAAAGAAAGTATAAAGCATTAAAAATAAAAATACCAAACCAGTGATTAGCATTGCAAATCCTGCAAGTTTAGCTAGCCATTGATATGCTTTGAAGTTACTTTTATTTTCATATAAAGTGCTTAATTTTCCACTTTCTTTTAAGCGTTTATACCATACGCTTCTTTCTTGTTTAATCTCTTCTTCACTAACATTTCCTGAGAAAATCACCATATCCATAGGGAAGCGATCTGCTCTAAAATGTGTATTAAAGAAGTGAATTGCAAAAATAAATCCTGTAGCAAGTAAAGCTTCATCAGAGTGAAGTAGGGTTGCTAGGTTGATTGCTTCACCTGGTAAAAATTTACCAAAGAAAGCAGGAAACCATAAAATAAGCCCTGAAATACCAATGATAAACATACCCCAAAATACTGCTAGATAATCAAATTTTTCCCAATAAGTCCAGCGGTCAAATTGTGGTCTTGGCCCAAAACCAAAGAACCATTTAAAATGATCTTTCATATCTTTAAAATCTTGCCAATTTGGCATTAAAGAATCAGGCCCAAAAGTAGCTTTTAAAACTTTCATAAAGCTTATTTTGCCAGTGATTGGATCCCTTGCTACATCACGGCGTTTCCAATTTACAATAATGATTTCTCCAATATGAGAGAAAAATACTGCAAACATTACTATGGCTGAAATATGATGTATGGTTGCTGCATTAATGATATCTCCACCCATTAAATCAATCATAGGTTTAGCCCACGCTGAATCATAGAATTTTTGCGGTAAACCTGAGAATGCAAGACCCAAAAAGCTAGCTGCCATAAAAAAATGCTGAATTCTATGGAAAGTGCTAAATCTTCTTACTCTTACTTTATCTTCATGCGCTGCTTTTCTTGCTTCTTTCCATTCTTTAGGATATTTTATACGCATAGCAATTAAACGCAAGCACCAAAGTATAGTATGGGCTCCAAAGAAAACAAATACAGAAATTACCAAAATAGTCATGAATATATAAGCACCATGTAATCCAGGATATTTTTCGCCATCGCTATGATCAGCATGTGCCATCCAATTTACGAAATTTTCATTTGCATTTGGATGGCATGATTTACAAGTTTGAACACGGTTAATTGACGAGAGAGTTGAGCTTCTTTCACTTGATTTTAAAATATTGTGTTTACCATGACAATCAGAACAAGTAGCAACACTTGGAGTTTCACCTGGAGTGCTTAAAAACATGCCTTTACCATGGAAAGTCATATGAAAAGTCGCGCTTTTTTGTTTATGGCATTGTGCGCATTTTTGATCGACTAATTGTTTTTGTGAATAAATTCCTGAATGTTTTGGGGTAATATGAATAGAGTGACAAGTCGCACAAGATGGTTTTTCTTTTTTCTTTTGCATATCTTGAGCGGGTAAAAACTTTTCTACTCCATGAGCGCTTTTTGCTAAAGCATTGCTTGCTTTTTCATGGCAAGTTGCACATTTTTGATTGATTAAGTTTTTACTTGCTGCAATATCAGCTCTAATGCCTTTACCTTTTTGAGCATGACAATCACGACAAGATGGGGTATTGCTAAATTTAAATCTTGAGTGGATAGTATCTTTAAACTCGATAATTTCTTTAGCTTTTTCCCATTTAACTGTGTCTATTTTTTCAACTTTTCTACCTGAAGTTATCCATGATTCAATGCCATCAAGCATTACAACAGAGTTCTTATAGCCAAGTTCTATAGCAACTGCAGCAGCTTGAGAAGCTTCAAATCTAAAACGATTTAAACCATAAAATACTAAATTTGCATTTTTATCATTAGGTAATAAATTTTGCCAATTTTCCACATAGGTTGATATAGAATTAGGTATATAGCCATTAGCTTGTCTATCTTGCTCTGAGTTGACATCAAAAAAATAAGTATTATTTTGATCTAGCATTTCTTGAGCTTGCACTAAGCTAATGCTTTTTACACCTTCTATTGAGCCTATTTCTCCATTAGCCTCAGCAAAAATAAATCCTGATGGCATAAAAAGAGTAAAAAGGACAATAAAAAGTCGAGTGATTAAATTTTTCAAGACTAGCTCCTTATTTGAAGGAAGAATTTTTCATTCTTCCTTTGTTTTTATTTACCATTTAGGATATTTTGTGCTTCTTGGATATAAATTAAAGCTTCTTCTATGATTTTCTTAGAATAAGCAGGTCCATGAACACCCCAAGAACCATCTTTTTCTAGTCTATCAGCTATGGCTTGAGCTTGATTAGTTAGGCTTAGCACTTTTGATTTTTGCTCTATTGAAAGTTTGGTTTTTTCAGCAAAAGTTTTATCAATATTTGCTATGCCTTTTCTAATTTTATCATAGCCTTCTTTAACAGGGTTTTGCCACTCCATTACTTTATCATAAATCATTTCTTGATTACTAAAGTGAAGTTTTTCAGGCAAGGTTGATTGCACAGGGCTATGACAACCACTTGCGCCAGGACCCATTAGATTAATATCACTAAAACTAGTTCTACCACAACTCCACATTAAATCAAGGAAAAATCTACCCTCATCATCTCTAGCTATAGTCCAACCACCAACTTTAGGCGATCTTTCTTTGCCTTCTGGTGGGTTAAGTGTTTTTGCGGTTTTGTCTACTTTGATATTCCATATATGAGAGGCTCTAACATTGTCAAATCCACCTTTATCAGGGTTTTGAACCGCTCCAAAGTTTTCACAACTCATCATATTTGGCATGTGACAAGCTGTACAGCTATCTTTTGCGTGAATTCCGCCTTTTTTGAAAAAGCTAGCTTGGGTTTCATGACAATCTTTACAAGTTTTTTTAAGTTTTGTTTTAGTATAACCGCTTTTCCAATCATTAAAAGTTACTTCGTGTGGATCATGACAAGTATTACATCTCATACCCTTATCATAGTGCGCTGAAGAATACATTTGAGCACCTTCTGTTCCACATGCAGGACAACTTGATTTAAAATACGCATTGAAAGGTTTTCTAGGATTGATTTTAGCATCGGTTTCATTATATGAAAATCTTTGATGACATCTTTCGCAATTTGATGGCATACCCGCACCTCTTGCTCCATAAAGATGCGCTCCAGCCCCGTGGCATTCCTCGCAAGTAATACCTTTTGAGATGGTATGTTTTTGAAGTTCTTTTGGATTACCTAGTGCTTTGTAAAATTCTTCCTTATTTTTAAAGTCAAATTTAAAAGTATGACAGGTTTCACAATATGCAGTAGCAGGCTGGAAAACTGCTTTTTCTTTATAAGTTGCAGCATAAGAGTTTGTTCCCCATACTTGAGAACCATTTCCTCCAAAATCTTCCATTTTGGTAGGAAAACCAGGTGCAAATGCAGCTATTTTTTGTGCCATTTCAGGGGTTAAAAACTCACTCCAAAGTCTTGAAAATTGATTGCCTCCAGCGGTTAATTTACCACTTAAATCACTCAAATTTCCATCTTCAACATGGTAGGTTCCACGCACAAGCCATCTATCTATAAAACCATATTTTGTTCTTGGTGTTCCAATGAGAGCATAAACATCATTTGGATAAATTCCATCAGGTAAAATAGTAGCTTGAGAGTTATACATAGGTTTTTTTAAACCTTCAGCTCCACCAACTTCTTCCATTTCATGCGGAAAACGCACGGTTTTTGCATGGCGAGAACGCTCCCAAGAAGCATATTGAGCAGGGTGACACTCACCGCATTTTTTTGGGCCTACAAATTTGTTTGGAAAATCCAAAAAAGATTCATAAGGCAAGCGATAAGTAATAGAAGCTTGTTTTAAATCATGCTCAGCAGCAAATTTAGCCCCATTTTGATTTAAAACCCAGTTTTCTGTTCTATCACTATGAGTAAATTTACCTACCAAACGCCCTTCTTTTTCATATTTAAAAATAGGGTGATGTTTGTAAAGATAGTCAAAAAATGCATCCTCTTGAGCTACATAACCATCAAGAGTTCTAGGCTCTGAAGAAGCAAAAGCTTGCGAACTTAAACTTATACCTAAGGCTAAACAGGCATAGGTAGCAACCTTAGCTAATTTGTGTTTCATAACTTCCCTTTCGCGTGTTTTGTTAAAAGATAAAAATACTCTTATTTATTATCTATTAACTATTAAAGTATAATTGTGACTATTTTTTAATAAAAATTAACTTAAAATATATTTATATTTATTTTTTATTAATTTAAATAATAAAAATTATCATATAGAAAAAGAAGTTATTTGCTACATACTAAATTCTACTTATAGTCCCCACTACCTTACCCACGATTAAAAAATCGCCATTTTGATAATGTACATCTGCATAACTTAGATTAAAAGAGTGTAGATAAACCCCACCTTTATTACTTTTAAAAATTTGTTTGATAAACAAACCATCTCTAGTGTTTACTGCAAAAACCCCACCTTCTTTAAAGCTTTTACTTTTATCTACTAAGCATAAAGAATCATCTTTTATTTCAGGTTCCATGCTATCGCCTATACATGGGATGATATCACAATTTTTAGAGCCAAAAAAATCACTTAGTTTTTCATCTATAATCACTTCTGAAAAACTTACATTATCATTTAAAGCTCCACCTCCCATAGAAGCATTAACATCATAATATTTTAAGACATTATAGTTTAAATCAAGTGCTGGAGTATTGCCCTCAAGAGAGTTTTCATAAAAAAATGCATTGATATTGATATTTCTTTCATTTAAAAAATGAAGTATTTGTTTATAAGGTATGGAATTTCTAAATTTCATACCATAAAAGGTATCAGGATTGATATTTAGCATTTTAGCCACATCAGAATCTTTGGCGTTTTTTATGCCTTCTTTTTGGAGTATAAATTTTAATTTATCAGTAATTTCATTCATTTGCATAAAAATCCTTTTAAATAAAAAGTATTTTAGCAAATTTACTTTTATTTTGCAAGAATTCTTTTAAATTAAAAGATATTTAGCTTCCAAATTTACGGAAGCTAAAAATTATTTATTAATTAAGCTTTTGATGTATTGATCTACCATGTATAAGCCATTGCCATTATCGCTTATGAGTTTGATTTTATCTACTATACCTCTAAAAAGTGCTTCTTCTTCGTGTTGTTCGCTTACATACCATTGCAAGAAATTAAAAGTAGAATAATCTTTACTTGAAAGCATAAAATCTACAAGATTATTAATAGAAGCAGTGATACTTTGCTCATGCTCAAAAGTTTTTTCAAACACATCAAGCAATGATTTAAAATCACTATCAGGTTTTTTAACTTCTTTTAATTCTACTTTAGAATCAGTTTCATTCAAATAAGTGATGAGTTTTCTAGCATGATCACTTTCTTCTCTTGCATGCTCAAACAAAAACGCACCCGCACCATCAAAGCTATGTTCATAGCACCATGAACTCATACTCAAATACAAATTTGCTGCATACATTTCTTTATTGATTTGCTCGTTTAATAAAGCCACTACTTCTTTAGATAGCATTTTTTCTCCTTATGAATTATTTTTGTTATATTAGTTAGAACTACATTAAAAATACATTAATAAGCGTATTCATAAAATTATAAATTAATACTAAAAGAAAAAACACTACCTTTTTGCGGGTTAGATTGAATTTTTAAAGAACTTTTGTGTAAAGTGAGTATTTTTTTAACTAAAAACAATCCTAGTCCAAAAGAGTTGTTGTGTGTTGAGTTTGCTTTGTAGAATTTTTTTGTTATAAATTTAAGGTGTTTTTCTTCTATGCCTATACCTTGGTCTATGATAGTAAAATTTTGATTTTTTATGATGATTAGTACCTCTTTTTTACTGTATTTTAGAGCATTATCTATTAGATTAATGATAACTTGTTCTATGAGAAATTTATCCGCTATGATAAAGCTTGTTTGGCCTTGAATTTTCAACCTATCATCTCTAAAACTTTCTAATAAATTTTTACTTAAAGCATATAGGTCAAATTTTTCTAAATTTAAAGAATTAAAATTAAGATTAAAAACAAAATTGAGTTTATGTGTTAGTTGGTTGATTTTTATGCTTTGTTTGTGAATTTTTTCAAGTAAAAATAATTTCATATTTTCATCATTGGTTTCTTTTAAAGATTGCAAGCTCAAATCTATAACGCTTATAGGATTTTTAAGCTCATGTGATATAGCGCTGATTACATTGCTTAGTTGGGTGTTTTTGGTTTGAATTTTCTTAGCTTGTTTTTTGTTTTTTAATTCTTGTTTGATGAGTAATTTTTTAATTTTCAATAAGCGTAAATTTAAATTTTTTAATTCATAAACAAAATTATATTTTAAAATGAAATTAGTATTTGATTTTATACTTTTAACAAACAATAATAATTCTTGAAAATAATTTTTGAAAAAATTAAATACAACAAAATAAAACACAACAAGTACAAGTAAAAAGAAAGAAAAAATAATAATATTTTTAATCCAAAAATTTTGTATCAAAGAATGTATTTTAGGATATACGATGATGATGTATTGATAGTTTTTATAAGCATAAGCTTTAAAATAAATTTCTTTTTGCTTATAAAAATCATGGGTAAAATTAGACTCAAAGTGATTTAAAAAATAAGAATAATCTTTTAATGATGAAAAAATATCATCATTTTGTTTAATGATAAAATCTGCTCTGGTATTTTGAGCAAATTGCTTGATGTTATTGGAATTTAGTGTATCTAATAACTGAAATTGTAAAATATCATTGAGTGTTTTTAGTTTTTGCTCATAAGTATTTTTTACCGTAGTATTGATATAGCTTTCATTGAAAAAATAAAACAATATAAAAAAAGCAATACAAAAAAATCCAAGTGTAAAAAGAAAAAATGTTTTTATTTTTAACACAATTTATAACCCACCGAGCGCACTGAAATGATATTTTCTTTAATTTGTGGAATTTTTTGTTTTAATCTTAAAATAGCTGTATTGATTGTCTTATCGCTTGTTGTGTCATTTTTCCATACTTGCTCACTTAAAAATTGACGACTTAGAAGTTGATTTTTGTGATTAAAAAAACACTTGAGTAATTCCACATCTAGGGTTGATAAATTTTCAAATGTATTTGTTTGATAAATTAATTTTCTGTCTTCTATATATAAGGTAAAATCTTGATAAGAAATTTGTTCTTTTGGAGTTTTATTTCTTTTAGTTACAGCTTTGATTCTAAATAAAAGTTCATTAAAATCAAAGGGTTTGCATATATAATCATCACAGCCTTGCTCAAAACCTTCTAAAATATCTTTTTGTAAAGTCTTTGCACTAAGAAAAATCACAGGCTCCATATAGCCTTTTTTTCTTAAATGTTTTATCATCTCTACACTATCGCCACTTGGTAAATTTCTATCCATGATGATTAAGTCTATTTCATTTGTATCTAGAAAGGTTTCTAAGTCAAAAAAATCAAAATAACTATAAATTTTTATATTTTCTTGGCTAAGTCTTAGTGTGATTAATTCGTTTAAGTCTTTATCATCTTCTATCAAAATAATATTTAACATATAAAAATTATATCAAAAAATACATGTATCCAAAATGTTTCCAAGTTTTTTTAAATTTTCATTACTTTTTAACTAAGGAGAAAAAATGAAAAAACTTTTAGCTTTAAGTATGGCTTGCTTTGTTAGTTTAGAAGCAGTAGAATTAAAAATAGCAGGTTCATCTACTGTCTATCCTTTTACTTCTTTTGTTGCTGAAGAATATGCTGTTATAAAAAATACAAAAACACCTATAGTTGAAAGTCTTGGCACAGGCGGTGGTTTTAAAGTGTTTTGCGAGGGTATTACTGATATTTCTAATGCTTCAAGAGCAATTAAGCCAAGTGAATTTGAAACTTGTAAAAAATCAGGTGTGAGTGATATAGTCGGTATTATGATAGGTTATGATGGCATAGTTTTAGCTCAAAATAAAATCAATGCCCCGTTAAATATAAGCTTACATGAGTTATTTTTAGCTTTGGCTAAAGAAATTCCGCAAGATGGAAAATTAATCCCAAATCCTTATACAAATTGGCAACAAATCAATAAAAATTTACCAAATAGAAAAATTACAATCTATGGTCCCCCATCAAGTTCAGGAACAAGAGATAGTATAGAAGAGCTTGTAATGGTAGATATTTCTAAAAAAATTCCTGAATACAAAGGTGCATATAAAACTATACGCCAAGATGGAGCATTTATACCAAGTGGTGAAAACGATAATTTAATTGTTTCAAAACTTTCTGTTGATAAAGAAGCTTTTGGGCTTTTTGGATACGGATTTTTAGCTAGCAATAATGATAAGATTAATGCTGCTTACGTTGATGGTGTAAAAGCTGATGAGAAGAATATATCTGAGGGAAAATATAAATTAGCTCGTTCTTTATTTATATATATGAATGCTAAGAAAAATCCAGAAGTATTTGAATTTGCAAAAATTTATATGAGCGATGATTTAGCTAAGAGTGGGGCAGAATTAGAAAAAATAGGATTAGTTCCTTTGGATGAAAAAACTTTAAAACAAACCCAAAAACATATAGAAGAAAAAGGTTTATTGACTGATGAGCTTGTTAAAGCAGGGAAAGTTTTTTGATTTAGGATGAAAAATTGATAAAAGAAAAAATAATAAAATTAACGCTTTTTCTTTGTGCTTTTGTTAGCGTAGTAGTAAGCTTTGCTATTATGCTAACGATTTTAATCGAGGCGTTAAAATTTTTTCAAAAAGAAAGCGTATTTACTTTTTTATTCTCAAGTCAGTGGGCAGCAGATGCTGCATTTGTAGGTGCTGATGGAAGTAGCAAGCATGGTGTTTTTGGTGCTTTAAGTTTATTTTGGGGAACTTTTTATATTTCATTAATAGCAATGCTAACAGCCTTACCTTTAGGTGTAATGTGTGCTATTTATCTTGGAGTATTTGCGGGTAAAAAATCTAAAAAATATTTAAAACCTATTTTAGAAACCATAGCAGGAATTCCTACTGTAGTTTTTGGATTTTTCGCAGCTATAGTTGTAGCTCCATTTATAGTATGGTTTTTTTCTCTCTTTGGCATAGAAGCTAGTTTTCAAAGCGCCATAGGTGCAGGTTTTATCATGGGTATTATGATAGTTCCTATAGTGGCTTCACTCTCACAAGATTGCATTGAAGCTGTAAGTTTAAAAAGGATAAACGGAGCTTATGCTTTAGGTATGACTAAAAAAGAAGTCGTTTTTGCAGTAATTTTACCAGAAGCAATGCCAGGTATAGTTGCAGCTTGTCTTTTAGGACTTTCAAGAGCTTTAGGTGAAACAATGATTGTTGTTATGGCTGCTTCATTGCGTCCAAATTTAACAATGAATTTTTTAGAAGATATGACAACAGTAACTGTAAAAATAGTAGAAGCATTAAGTGGCGATCAAGCTTTTGACAGCTCTTTGGCTTTAAGTGCATTTTCTTTAGGGCTTGTGCTTTTTATTATTACATTAATCATTAATATTTTTAGCGTTTATTTGATAAATCGCTTCCATAAAAGGAAAAATTTATGAAAAGACTTTTTAAACAAAGAAAAAAAGCTTCAAAAAATTTCAAAAGATTCTGTAAAATAGGGCTTTATATAAACCTTATTTTTCTTTGTATTTTTTTATCAAGTGTAGGGTATCTTGGGATAGGAGCTTTTAAGCAAACTTACATTTATGCCCATGCTGATAGAAATAGCCCTTCGTATGAGCTTTTATCGCGCGCTGAGCAAAGGAAAATAAGAACAGGTCAAATCAAAGAAAAATCTTGGCTTTTAGCAAATTCTGAAGTTGATCAATATATGAAAAAAAATTACAATAAACTAAGCGATGAACAAAAAAAATTAGTTGATGAATTAGTTCAAAAGCAAGAAATCAAACTAAGTTTTAACACAAATTTTTTCCTTAATGGAGACTCTAAATCACCTGAAAATTCAGGAATCTTTGCTTCTGTGGTTGGAACTTTGCTTGTAATGTTAGTATGTATGGTTGTAAGTATCCCAATAGGAGTTGGAGCGGCTATTTATTTAGAAGAATTTGCTCCGCAAAATGTATTTACGCATTTTATAGAAGTATGTATAAATAATTTAGCTAGCATTCCTAGTATTTTATTTGGACTTTTAGGTCTTGGAGTGTTTATTAATCTTTTTGGCATGCCTCGTTCTAGTGCTTTAGTTGGGGGATTAACTTTGGCTATTATGAGTTTGCCTATTATTATTGTTTCAACTAAAGCTGCCTTAAAAAGTGTGGATATTAATATGAAAAATGCAGCATATGCTTTAGGCATGACTAAAATTCAAATGATAAAAGGTATTATGCTACCTTTGGCAATGCCTATGATTTTAACGGGTTCTATTTTAACTCTAGCAGGGGCTATTGGCGAAACCGCACCTTTGATGATTATAGGTATGATAGCTTTCATACCTGATGTAGCAAATAGTGTTTTTGCGCCAACAAGTGTTTTACCTGCTCAAATTTTTTCATGGTCAGCTATGCCAGAGCGTGCATTTTTAGAAAGAACAGCAGCAGGGATTATAGTGCTTTTATCTCTTTTAGTGATTTTAAATTTAGCAGCAATACTTTTAAGAAGATATTTTCAAGGAAAATTAAAATGATAGCAAAAACAACAAATCTAAATTTATTTTATGGTAAAAAACAAGCTTTATTTGATATTAATATGGAAATTCAAAAAAATAAAATCACAGCTTTAATAGGTGCTTCAGGCTGTGGAAAATCCACATTTTTGCGTTGTTTTAATAGGATGAATGACAAAATAGCAAAAATCGATGGTCTTGTTGAGATTGATGGAAAAGATGTTAAAAATCAAGATTTAGTCGTGCTTAGAAAAAAAGTTGGAATGGTATTTCAACAACCTAATGTTTTTGTAAAAAGCATTTATGATAATATTTCTTATGCTCCAAAACTCCATGGGATGATCAAAAACAAAGATGAAGAAGATGCTTTGGTGGAAGATTGTCTTAAAAAAGTAGGGCTTTTTGAGGAGGTTAAAGATAAACTAAAACAAAATGCTCTAGCACTTTCAGGTGGTCAGCAACAACGCCTTTGTATTGCAAGAGCTTTGGCTATAAAGCCAAAATTATTACTTTTAGATGAACCAACTTCTGCACTTGATCCTATATCTTCAAGCGTTATAGAAGAGCTTATTAAGGAATTAAGTCATAATCTTTCCATGATCATGGTAACACATAATATGCAACAAGCTAAGCGCGTGGCTGATTATACTGCGTTTTTTCATTTAGGAGAACTTGTAGAATTTGGAGAGAGTAAGGAATTTTTTGAAAATCCTAAAGAAGAAAAAACAAAATCTTATTTAAACGGAGCTTTTGGGTAATTTTTATTTATTTAGAAATTTTGATGATATAATTAATCAAAATTTCTAAAAGGCTTAACATGCTTAAAAATGAAACTTATTTCATAGACTCTTGTGATGATGTAGAATTAAATATAAAAAGAGAAAGTAAATTAGAATATAGAGTTACCTATGATGATAGTAAACAAATAAAAGCTATTGTTTGCATTATTTCTGGATTTGGAGATGATGCAAATAGTGATTATAGAAGACATTTAGCTGAAGCTATTTGTAGTAATTTTGATGTAATTGTACTTAGTGTTGAGTATCACTGTATTGGTTCAAGATTAAATAATGGTGCAAAAATAGTATTTGATAATATAGATGAATTTATACTAGAGCATTCATGTAAAGCTTTTGGTATAAAATGGAAAGATTTTACCTATGATGATTTAAAATATATAGACCAGCAGATGATTGAATTAAAATCAACAAATAAAATTCACAATCAAAGTAAAATTCAACTTAGCGCCACTTTAAAACCAACTAAAAATGAGTATCAAAATTTTGGCATCATGCAAGCAATAGATATATCTAATGCTATATTACATGTGGAAAAAAATATGGGGGGGGGTGTACCAGTAATTTTAATTGGTAGTTCTCATGGGGGATATTTAGCAAATTTATGTGCCAAAATAAGCCCTTGGGTTGTAGATGCCATAATAGATAATTCCTCATACGCTCTAGCACCTCTTTCATATTTGGGTTTTGCTAAAGAAATCGATTATACCAAGAACTGCGAATTTTATATAAAATATTCTGAAAATATTGATTTGTTTTTATTTACTAAAAGTTTTTGGACGTCTAATCAATACTCTCCTTGTTATTTTTCTAATGCAAGAAAAAATATTAGAGATATTTTAAATTATGAACATTTAAAACTTCAATCAAGTTATAAAAAAATTCCTTATATTAGTTATCATAGTATATATGATACTATAGCTCCATTTAAAGATAAGAAAGAGTTATATGGGTTTTTAAATCAATTAGGATTTAATGCTTGCTTATATGAAATTAATTGTGAAAAACAAATAGATGGTAGGTTGATTAAAAATTTAAATCACGGATTAGGAATGTCAATAAAAACTTTAGTCAAAAAACACTTACCACAAATTCTACAAGAACCTTTAAAAGATAAAACTTGTAAAAAAGAAATCTCATATAAGTGTGATGATTTAATATATACTTTTAAAGAGGAAAATGAACAGATTGTTTTAAGTATAGTAAATTCAAATTAATATTATTTATTTTATAAAAAGTAATTTTTAAGTAAAATTACTTTTTACTTTCAAAAGATTATTATCAAAAAGAGTATTTATGGCAAGCAAACAACTTTCACTTAAACATCTTAGTATGCCTATATTGCTTGAAATGTTTTTAAGATATTTTTCTTTGATTATCAACACTGTGATGGTTTCACAGTATTCTAACTTTTTAGTTGGGGCTATGGGTGCGGGTAATCAAGTAGCAGATTTATTTATCATTATTTTTAGTTTTTTAAGTGTGGGTTGTAGTGTAGTGATCGCTCAAGCTTTAGGAGCTAAGGATTACACTCTAGCAAGAAAGGCAATTCATCAAAGTCTATTTTTAAATGCCTTGCTTGGTTTTGTGTGTGGAAGTTTGATTTTATGGCATGGAGAGTTTTTGCTCTATCTTTTGCAAATTCCAAATGAGCTTTTAAAAGATAGTGCGATTTACTTGCATATGCTTGGAATTTGTTTGTTTTTTGATGCTATGGGTATAGTTTTAGCTGCTATTATTAGGGTGTATAATATGGCTTATTGGGTTATGTTTACTACCTTATTGATGAATATTGTGATATTTATAGGAAATTTTTATGTATTACATTTTACTAAGCTAGAGCTTTTTGGGGTAGGGCTTAGTAATATACTTGGGCGTTTGGTAGCCTTTAGCATGCTTGTAGCAATACTTAGTTTTAAACTCAAAATTCATCTTAAAATCAAAGAGATGATAAGCCTTGAAAAAGCTGTGCTTAAAAAGATTTTTAATATCGGTGGTTTTGCAGCAGGAGAGCATTTGATATGGTTTATACAATACACCATAGCTTTTGCTTTTGTAGCAAGTTTAGGTAAAGAAAACTTAAGTGTTCAAACGATTTATTTTCAAATTTCTTTGCTTATCATGCTAGTAGGGCAAGCCATAAGCGTGGCAAATGAAATTATCATAGGTAAATTAGTCGGCGCAAAATACTTAAATGTAGCCTATAAACATACTTGGATAGCTTTATATTTTAGCGTGATAGCAAGTGCTTTTGTAGCTTTACTTAATTATGTTTTGCAAGATTTTACCATGGGTGTGGTAAAGCTTGAAGAAAGTTTAAAAGAACTTATGATACCACTTTTTACTCTTTCAATTTTCTTAGAAATCTCAAGAACTTTTAATATAGTCATGGTGAATTCGCTAAGAGCAAGTGGTGATGCGAGATTTCCGTTTTTAAGTGGAGTGGTGTTTATGCTTGGGGTTTCTTTACCGGTTGGTTATGTGCTTTGTTTTTATGCTGGACTTGGAATTTTTGGAGTTTGGATAGGTTTTTGTGCAGATGAGTTTTTACGCGGTATTGTAAATTCATATAGATGGAAAAGTAAAAAATGGCAAGGCAAAGCACTAGTATAAAAGGAATTTTAGAATTTAAAGAATTTCGTTTTGCTTTTGAAAAGAAAAAACTTAAATATCTAAGACTTAGGATAGATAGGGATTTAAATTTCAAACTTAGCATACCGCTATATTATGAGCAAAGAGATGTTTTAAGATTTTTAGAAAAAAATGAAAGTTGGATTAGAGCCAAAGAAAAAGAACTTTCTTTAAAAAGAGTAGTTTTAGCAAGTGATGAGTTGTATTTTTTAGGTAAAAAATACAAGTTAGTTTTTAATGAAAATCATAAAAAAGTTCTCATAAAAAAAGATAAAATCTTTGCAAAAAATCAAAAAGCCTTAGAACTTTTTTTAAGGCGTAGCGCTAGGGTGATTTTTGAATATCTTATAAAAAAATGGCAATTTGTCTGCAAGAGAAAAGTGCAAAGAATTTGCATTAAAGAAATGATTTCAAGATGGGGTTCTTGCAATCATCAAAAAGCATATATAAACTTAAATTTAAAACTCATGCAAAAACCTATAAAAGCTATAGAATATGTGATTTTACATGAACTTACACATTTAATCTACTCACATCATCAAAAAGAATTTTATGATTTTTTACATAAATTAATGCCTGATTACAAGACAAGAGAGGTTTATCTAAAAAGTCTTATTTTTTAACAAAAATTTATTTTAATTTAAAAAATCATTTATTAAAATAAATTGTTTTTAAATATCTTTTAAAGGAAAAACAATGAAAAGAAGAAATTTGTTAAAAGTAGGTGCTCTTGGTTTAGCTGCTATGCTTTTTAGCGGGGTTGCATTAAATGCAAAGTCAAACGATTTAGTTAATTTTCCAAAAGATAAGCAAAAAGCTTTATTGCTCTCAAGTTCAGGATATAAAGACACTGGGTATTTAAACCATGCTTTACCTTGGCTTAAAGAATTTGTTGAAAAAAATAATTTAAAAGGCAAAAAAGTAGCATTTATACCTTATGCAGGTGTTAGAAAAACTTATGAACAGTATGAAGCACAAGTTGCTAAAGCTTTAGAGAGTTTAGGACTTCAAATAATTAGTGTACATAGAGGCAATGCTGTTGATATTGTTAAAAGTGCTGATGCGATTTTTGTAGGGGGCGGAAATACCTTTGAACTTGTAAATCAACTTTACAATAATAACCTAGTAGAACTCATTGCAAAAAGAGTAAGCGAGGGTATACCTTATGTTGGCTGGTCAGCAGGCTCAAATGTAGCAGGTGCAACTATGATGACAACTAATGATATGCCTATAGTTGAACCAAAATCATTCAACACTTTTAATATCTTCCCTCATCAAATCAATCCACATTTTATCTCAGGTAAGCCAGTAGGACATAATGGTGAAAGTCGTGAAGAAAGACTTGAAGAGTTTTTGATTGTTAATCCTAAAGTAGTTGTTTATGCTTTACCTGAAGGTGTTGCATTATTACTTGATGGCAAAAAAGCAAAAGTTTTAGGTATGGATAAAAATGCTCCACTTTTAAAACTTGAAAACAAAAAAGAAATTCAAAAAATCGCTATTGGTTCCGAATTTAACTACTAAAATGATAAGCTATCTATATTTTAGATAGCTTGTTTAAGCTTTCCTTAGAATTAAAATTGTTATATTTATGCTTTAAAAATTTAATTTTAAGGTTTTTTAACTTGCTTTTAGAAATTACTTTTGATTATAAATCTAAAAACGATATTTTTGAGTATTTGTTAGCTTATTATGCTAAAGATTATGTGTATAATTATGAGCAAAAAGATGAAAAAATCATTATTAAAGTTAAAGGCGAAAAAGATGAAATTCAAGCCTTTTGTTCTAATTTAGAAAATATCAGCCACAGTGTTTTTTTAAACAAATTTGACTTAAAAGTTATAGAAGAAGATTTTACACCTATAAAAAAAGAAAAAAACTTCACTAAAAGAAGTTTTTTAACAAGACTTAATGCAAATGCTTATACCCAAGGCGAGCTTTTAGAAAATGAATGGGGTATTTTTGTAGAAGAAGAGTTTAAGATAGAAGAAGATTTTATAAAAATCACTAAAGAAAATTTCTGCGATAATTTAAAAAAAGCCTTAGAAAAATTAAAAAATAAAGAAAAAATATACTTTAAAAATTCAAAAGGGATTTATGCTTTTGAAATTTTTGATGAAAAATTAGATGATTTTTTAATGCCAAGTGATCCAAAACATATCAATGCATTTTTTTCTTGTAATAACGAGCAGTTTAAAATCTTAGCAGGGGTTGAAAAACCTCTAATGAAACTTAAATTTAATGCTATTTTTAGACAAAATCATCAATTAAATCATGAGTATTTTAAAATAAAAATATACGATAATCTTTTCTTGCTTGCCTTATGTTTTGAGCTTGAAAGAGAAGGAATTAAGTTTTTAAATTTTAAAAAATTAGAACATTTTGAGGATGATTTTGAAGTAGCTTTAATCGAAAATGAGTTAGTGATTTGTAGGGGTTATGATTATATTTTACCTGAGTTTAAAAATTTGATTTTTCAAAAAGAAGATAAAAATTTTGCAAGAATTTCTTGTATATTGTCTGATTTTAAAGACAAAAAGTCTTTGCTTTTAGAACTTAGTAAAAGAAATGATGATATTATTTTACTTGATAAAGAAATCAATCTTTTAAAACTAAATTTACCAAAAAGCTTTGATGAGTTTTATGAAACTATAAGTCAAGATGATGTTGCTAAGAGATTACTAGCTAATTATGAAAAAGAATTTACTCTAGTGCGAAAAGAACTTAATATGGCTAATAATTTTTTTAATCTTTTTGGCATGGTAGGGATGATTTTAGAGCTTGGTGAAGATGTGCAAAGTGCCGCATTAGCGCTTTTGGCTTTAGCGGATGAGAGTAAAATGGCAAAAGGTGTTAGGATAGACTTTAAACTTAATGAGCAAAAAGAATTTGATTATACTAAGACCTTAAGAAGCGTGATGAGTTTTAAGCTTGCTGGAGTAGAAAATCAAATCATAGCCTTAGGCGTTGTTGAGAGTTTGGCGTATTTTTTAAGAGATTTATTTGATGATTTAAAGGCTAAAGAGCAAGTTGATTGTGCCGTGCTTAGTGGAAGTTTGTTTGAGCACAAAAGCCTTAGTAAAAATGTATTTAAACACATACCATTTTTTAAGTTAAGCGATGTCCCGCTTTGGATATGAAATTTATATTAAAGGGCTAGTGCAAGGCGTTGGCTTTCGTCCTTTTGTTTTTAATATAGCCAAAGAGCTTAATTTAAAAGGTGAAGTTTATAATAATAGCTTAGGCGTTGTTATAATCCTTGAGTGTAGTAATGATGAATTAGAAATTTTTAAAGAAAAACTTTTTGCTAATTTACCACCTTTAGCTAGGATAGATGATTTTAATTTTTCTTATAAAAAACTTCAAAAAACTTATAATGAATTTAGTATAAGTACTTCACAAGATAGTGAAAAATTTAGTCCGATTTTAAGTGATTTTGCTCTTTGTGAGGATTGCTATAATGAATTTTATGATGAGAAAAATCCACGTTTTAAATACCCTTTCATCACTTGCACAAATTGTGGGCCAAGATTTTCTATTATAAAAAAACTTCCATATGATAGAGTTAATACGACTATGGATGAGTTTAAAATGTGTTCTTTTTGTCAAAGCGAGTATGAAGATCCTACCAATCGTCGCTTTCATGCTCAACCACTTTCATGCCCAAAATGTAAAATTACTATTTTTTTAAAAGATAAAAGTCAAAATATTTTAGCCAAAGATGAAAAAGCTTTTATCTTACTTGCAAAGCTTTTAGAAGAAGGTAAAATCATAGCTTTTAAAGGTATGGGTGGATTTCATTTAATTTGTGATAGCACAAATGAAAATGCTATAAATGAACTTAGAATACGCAAAAATCGCCCTAAAAAGCCTTTTGCTATTATGGTAAAAGATCTTAAAATGGCTCAAGAATTAGCTTTTATTAATGAAGCTGAGGCAAAACTTTTAACTTCAAATTTAAAACCCATAGTTATTTTAAATAGCAAAAATATCCATAAAAGCTTAGTACCAGATACCAATAAAATAGGTATTATGTTAGCTTATATGGGAACACATTTAATGCTTTTTGAATATTTTAAAAAACCTATCATTGCAACAAGTGCTAATCTAAGTTCGCAAAGCATTATTTATGAAGAAACAAAACTTTTGGAGCAACTTAGTGATGTGTTTGATTTTTATCTTGATTATGATAGAGCAATACACAATTCAAGCGATGATAGCATTGCTCAAGTTATTGGTAAAGAAGTAATGTTTTTAAGGACTTCAAGGGGTCTTAACCCACTTTATATCAATACAGCAGATATTTTTAATGCAAAAGAAAATATTCTAGCTCTAGGAAGTGAGTTAAAAAACGAATTTGCTTGTTTTTTTAAAAATCAAATTTTCATTTCTCCTTATATAGGCGATATGAAAAGTTTAGACATACAAGAGAGATTTTTTAAAATTTTAACTTTCTTTCAAAACTCTTATAAACTAAATTTTGATCAGATTTTAAGCGATAAACACCCACAATTTAACTATGTAAAAGAATTTAAAGATTATAAAAATTTTCGCGTGCAACATCACTATGCACATTTGTGTGCTTGTTTATTTGAACACAAAATTTACAAAAATGATGTTTTAGCTTTTGTTTTTGATGGAACAGGTTATGGAGATGATGGAAAAATTTGGGGTGGTGAGATTTTTAGAGCGAATTTAAAAAACTATGAAAGGTTAAATCATTTTAAAAATTTCAAACTAATTAATGCAGATATTAAAAATATCACAAATTTAGCTTTAGCTTTGATTTTTGATTTTAATTTGGAAAACAAAGCTAGCGAGTTTTTAGCTAAATTTTCTCAAGTAAAATTAAACAATCTTAAAAAAATTCACACTCAAAGCTCTTTATATACGAGTTCTCTTGGTAGGATTATTGATGCTTTTGGCGCTTTTGCTTTTGATATACAAAAGCTTGATTATGAAGCACAAATTGGACTTTTGATGGAAAAATACTATGATAAAAATCTTGATTATAGTTACAAATTTGATATCCAAGAAAAAGAAATTTGCTTTAAAAATGCTTTTTTACAAGCTTTAGAAGATAAAGATAAGGTTAAAATTAGCACAGGTTTGCTTAATGGCATTGCAAATTTAATTATAGAATATTCAAAAGATTTTAAAGAAGAAGTGCTTTTGTGTGGTGGGGTATTTCAAAATAAAACCTTACTTGAAATTTTAGATCGAAAAAAATTCACTTATAAAACTTCTTTACAATTTCCTTGCAATGATAGCTCTATTGCACTTGGGCAGCTTGTGCATTATTTATCTTTAAAAACTTAATAAAACTCATATTTTTTTAATACTTTTTTATATACAATAAAATAAAAATATAAAGGAAAGATTATGTGTAAAGATTGTGGCTGTTCTATTAATGGACATGAACATCATCATGATCACCATCATGAAAATCCAGCTTTAAAAGATGAAAAAACTATTAATGTTATTAGTAAAATTTTATCAAAAAATGATCATCAAGCAGCTCATAATAGAGAGCATTTTAATGAGTATAATACTCTTTGTATTAATCTAATGAGTTCTCCAGGAAGCGGTAAAACAACACTTTTAGAAGAAACTATAAAAACTTTAAAAGATGATTTAAAAATAGCCGTGGTTGAAGGGGATTTAGAAACTAATAATGATGCAAATCGCATTATCAAAGCAGGAGGCTTAGCTCATCAAATCACCACAGGACAAACTTGCCATTTAGATGCTTTTATGGTGCATGAAGCTTTACATCATTTCAAACTTAGTGAGCTTGATATAGTATTTGTTGAAAATGTGGGAAATTTAGTATGTCCTGCAAGTTATGATTTAGGCGAGCATTTAAATGTAGTTTTACTTTCAGTAACAGAAGGTAGCGATAAGGTAGAAAAATATCCAGTGATGTTTAGAAAGGCTGATTTATTAGTCATTACTAAAGCCGATTTAGCTCAGCATTTTGACTTTGATTTTAAAGCAGCTTCTATGGCTGCTAAAAGGCTAAATCCTAAAATAGATATTATGATTTTAGATAGCAAAACAAAAACAGGGTTTGATCTTTGGATAAATTATCTAAAAATGAAAAAGGAGCTTAACTAATGTGTCTTTCTATACCTTCTAAAATTTTAGAAATTGATGAGCTAAATTCAGCCATAGTAGAAACTTTAGGGGTTAAAAGAAGGGTGAGTTTAGACTTGATAAGCGAGCCTTTAAAGGTAGGCGATTATGTGCTTATACATGTGGGTTTTGCTATGGAAAAAATCGACACTCAAGCTGCACAAGAGAGTTTAAAAATTTATACAGATATAGCAGAGAAAATGCAAAATGGGCAAATCGATGAAAATGAAGGCGATATGGGGCTAAAAAATGGATTTAATTAATGATTTTAGAGATAAAGAAAGAATTTTAGCCCTAAAAGAACTTATTGCTTCTAAAATTACTAAGCCTATTAATATCATGGAAATTTGCGGTGGACATACGCATAGTATTATGAAATTTGGTTTGCCTGATTTATTACCAAAAGAAATTAATTTTGTTCATGGCCCAGGCTGTCCCGTGTGTGTTATGCCAAGAGAGCGTATTGATGTAGCTTTAAAGCTTGCAAGTATGCCAAATACTATCTTTTGTGTATTAGGCGATATGCTTAAAGTGCCAGGAAGTTATGAAAGCTTAATTGATCTTAGAGCCAAAGGAGCTGATATTAGAGCACTTTATACACCTTTGGATGTGATAGATATAGCCATAAAAAATCCTGAAAAAAATATAATCTTTTTTGCCATAGGTTTTGAGACAACTACGCCTATGAGTGGGGTGATTATAGAAAAAAGCATGGCTTTAAATTTAAAAAATTTATTTTTTCATATCAATCATGTTTTGGTTCCACCCGCAGTAGAAGCTATCATGCAAGATAAAAATGTAAAAATTGACGCCTTTTTAGGACCTTCTCATGTAAGCGTTATCACAGGATCAAACATTTATGAACCTATTGCTAAAAAATACAAAACTCCTATAGCAGTGAGTGGTTTTGAGCCAGTTGATATAATGCTTAGTGTGTTAAATATAGTAGAGCAAATGAATGCAAATACTTTTGAAGTTTATAATGAATATCACAGAGTAGTTAGTAAAGAAGGAAATTTAAAAGCTAAGGCTTTAGTAGAAAAATACTTTAAACCTTGTGATTTTGAATTTAGAGGTCTTGGGGTAATTATAAATGGTGGGCTTTGTTTAAAAGATGAATTTGCGCACTTAGATGCTAGCAAAGTGTTTGATTGTAAAGTGCAAAGTAAAGATGAGAGTAAAGCTTGTATTTGTGGTCAAATTTTAAGAGGCTTAGCTAAGCCTTATGATTGTAAGGTGTTTGCAAAAGCTTGTACTCCAAAAAATCCCATAGGTAGCTGTATGGTTTCTAGTGAAGGAGCTTGTGCGGCTTATTATAAATACTATCAAGATAAGGCATAAAATGAAACAAATTACTCTAGCCCACGGTGGTGGTGGCGAAGAAATGAATGCTTTGATAAATGAAATTTTTTCTATTTTTGAAAATGATGTTTTAAAAGAAGCAAATGACGCTGCTATTTTAGATGATTTAGCTTTTAGCACCGATTCTTTTGTACTAAATCCTATCTTTTTAAAAGATATAAATATAGGAAAATTAGCAGTTTGTGGTAGCGTAAATGATGTATTAATGGTGGGAGCAAAACCGCTATATTTATCACTAGCTTTGATTTTAGAAGAGGGTTTTGAGATAGAAAAGTTAAAAATTATACTAAAATCTATAAAAGAAGAATGTGATAAAGCAGGAGTAAAACTAGTTTGCGGGGATACTAAAGTTGTTCCTAAAAATAAAGGCGATGAAATATATATTAATACCTCATGTATAGGTAAAAATATACAAAAAATCAATACCAAAGACTTAAAAAGTGGTTGTAGCATCTTAGTTTCAAGGGATATTGGAGCTCATGGTTGTGCAGTTTTGGTTGAAAGAAATAATTTAGAGGCAAATATCCAAAGTGATTGTAAAAGCTTAAAAGATGAAGTTTTAACACTTTTAAATGCAGATATTTCTATAAAAGCAATGCGTGATGCTACGCGTGGTGGACTTAGTGCGGTTTTAAATGAATGGGCTAAATTAAGTAATTTAGAGCTTTTAATATATGAAGAAAAAATTCCAGTTTGTGATGAAGTTTTAGGGGTTTGTGAGCTTTTTGGATATGAGCCTTATGAGCTTGCAAATGAAGGAACTTTTATTATTTGTGTAGATAAAAAAGATGAGCAAAAAGCATTAGAAATTTTAAAACAATTCAATGCTAATGCAGCTATTATAGGTGAAATCACAGCTAATGAAAAAGCAAGAGTGGTTTTAGAAAATGCTTATGGAGCAAAACGCATTTTAGAGGCTCCAAAAGGCGAACTTTTGCCAAGAATTTGCTAATGCATGAGTTAAGTATTACAGAATCATTACTAGAGCTTTGCGAAGAATATGCTCAAGGAAAAGTTATTGAAGAAGTGCATGTTAAAATAGGGCGCTTAAGCGGGGTTGAACCTCCACTTTTACAAAGAAGCTTTGAAACTTTTAAAGAAAATAGTCCTTTGTGTAAGAATGCTAAATTTATTATGCATATTCAAGAAGTAGTAGTTGAATGTCAAAAATGCCATTTTAGCGGAGTGCTTGAAAATAATATCTTTTGGTGCCCAAAATGCGAAGATAAAGATCTAAAAATCATAGATGGAGAAGAACTTTATCTTATGCAACTTGTTTTAAAAGAAAATGAGGATTTAGAAAATAATGACAAATAAAGAAATTATCTTAGGTGCGGGTTGTTTTTGGTGTACTCAAGCTGTGTTTGATGAAATTAAAGGCGTAGTTTATACAGAAGTAGGTTATAGCGGTGGCAAGCCAAATCCAAGTTATGAAAGCGTGATAAATGGTGATGGGAATATAGAAGTAGCTAAGATAATTTATAATGAAAAACAAATTTCATTAGAAAAAATCTTAGAAATTTTTCTCAAAATGCATGATCCAACAAGCCTAGATAAACAAGGTGCTGATGAGGGGATACAATATAGATCAGTTGTTTTTTATCAAACTAATGAGGAGTTAAAAATTATTAGCAATTTTTTACAAAAAGTACAAAAATATTACGCTAAAGCTATAGTTACGCAAGTTTTAAAATTAGAAAAATTTTATAAGGCTGAGGATTATCATCAAAAATATTTTAAAAATAATCCCAACCAAGCTTATTGTAGATTTGTCATTACACCAAAGCTAGAAAAACTAGCAAATCATTCCTAGTTTTTCTTTTTAGAAATAGGGCAAACCCCAAGTGGACAAGCTTGTTTTCCACTAAGTACTCTTATAGGACAAACAGCAAAAATACCTGTTAATAAAGGAATCAAACCCAATAATCCCCACCAAGTTGAAAAATAAACTCCTAAAGAAAACGCCACTATGGCTAAAGCTATTCTTAGCACTCTTTCTAATTTACTCATAATTTCTCCTTTTTGTTGATATTATAAATAAATTTTAAAAGTATTTCTGTGATAAAGTTACAAAGAAATTAGTATTATTTTAGATCTTTCAAGTTTGATTTTACCTTCTTTTTCTAATTCTTTTAAAATTCTTGAAACGGCTTCTCTGGCGCTTCCTAAGTGATTAGCTAAAGCTTCATGGGTAATTTTTAAAGTATTGTTGCTAGCATTTTCTTTCAAAAAATCACAAATTCTAGAAGATAAAGGCATAAATAAAGCTTGTTCTAAAACTTTGATTAAGGTATTAAAACGCTTGGTGATTAAACTTAAAACATAATTATTAATTTTTGGGTATTTTTCTTTTAAAATTTGAAAAATTGTTGAGGGGATGATGGCTATACTTGTATTTTGAGTACTTTGTATAAAAACATCATAAGATATGCCATCCATATTACACTCAGAGCAAATAACGCATTCGTCATTTTCTTTAAGGTGAAAAAGTGTTATTTCTTTTGCATTTGGGGTTAAAATAAAAGCTCTAAGCTCACCTTTTAAAATTTTTATAAATCCTAAACATTTATCATTGACCTTAAAGTCTTTTTCAATGTTTATTATTTGTAAGTGCTCTTGTATAAGTTTGAGATCTTGTTTTTCTATTTCAAAACGAGAAAGAAAATTTTCCATGTTTTTAAGTTTTAAAAGCCTATAAAAGGCTTTTAAATTTTAGTGGCAACCACAACCACCACATCCGCAACTTTGACCAAAGAAGCTTTCTAAAGCTTGCATATTTGGAAGTTCTGTTACTTCATTTACCAATTCTTTATAAGCAACCACACCATCTTTAACTACAAACACTGCTCTAGCTAAAATTCCCTCAAGTGGACCATCAGCCATTAAAACACCATATTTTTCACCAAATTCTTTAGAAACAAAATCACTTGCAACAGTTAAATTATCTATACCTTCAGTTGAGCAAAAACGACCCATAGCAAATGGTAAATCCATGCTAACTACGATTACTTCTACACCGCTTGCTGCTGCTTTTTTATTAAATTCTCTAGCTTCAGTTGCACATACTGGAGTATCAAGACTTGGTACGCTGATAATAATTTGAGTTTTGCCTTTTGGGGCAATTTCAACACCTGAAAGATCTTTAGCTTTTAAGGTGATATTTGGAGCCATATCGCCAACTTGGATGTTATTTCCTTTTAGATTTACTTTATTTCCTTTGAATAATACACTATTCATTTTTTCTCCTTGAATGATTTTTATTAATCATAATATAAAAAGATTAATAAAGTCTTATTTTTGTTCTTCTTTGCACATACCTGCTTCGATTAGAAAACACGAAGGTTGATAATTGCTTTTTTTAATCTTGTCATATTTTGCATAGCTTAAGTATAAAGTATCCTTAGCTCTAGTTACTGCTACATAAAAAAGCCTTCTTTCTTCTTCCAAACTTCCACCCATGCTCATGAGTTTTTGATTAGGAAATCTTCCTTGTGCAAGATCAATTACAAATACAAGTTCAAACTCAAGCCCCTTACTAGCATGTATGCTTAAAAGATTAACCCCGCTACCACTACTCATTTCACTAGCACCAAGAGTAAGAAAATTATAATATTTATAATTATCACTGTAATTTTTAGCAAGTTCTTTTAATACAAACATTTTTGCATTGATTTTTTCTAAAATTTCATTTTTTTTATTTAAATCGACATTAGAGCTTTTGTTAGTTGCTCTTTTGGTTGCTAAAATATCACAAATTTCTTTAAAATAATCATTTTCTAAGATTAAATTTACAAGCTGAGTTGAAACCTTACACTCGCTTGCTTTTTTAATAAAAAGATAAATTTTTTCAAGATTTTTCGCACAAAACTCGTTGATTTTAGGTAGACTTAAAATAGGATGGGTGTTAAATTCACTTTCTAAGTTAAACCTTGAAGGCGAGGCTAGCTCCTCAATATCATCAAAAAGTCCTAGTTGGTAACTTTGTTTTTTGTATTTTTTTAAATTTACGCTACTATCAGGATTTAAAAAGCCTTTAATTAAACTAGAATGTCCTAATTTTAATAAAGCATCAAAAATATCTTTTGCCAAAACCCCACCAACTCCTTTGGTGTATTCAAGTAAATGTATAAAAGCCATGATATCTTTTGGATTAAGCACGATTGCAAGCATAGAGCAAAAGTTTTTAACTTCCAAGCTTTCAAAAAAACTTCCCCCGCCTTTTCTTTTGCTTGCTATACCAAGTTCTCTCAAGGCAACTTCTACTCCATCTGCACTAGAATTGTTTCTAAAAATAACAGCGATTTCATCAAGATTAACTCCACTTTGTAAGATTATTTTTGCTATGGTAGAGTATTGATCAAATAATTCATTGAAAGTTAGCAAACTTGGTGCTTTAAAATCTCCTTCTCTAGTTACAATCAATTCTTTAGGATATAATCTTTCATTGTTTAAGATTACCTTATTAGCTAGCGCAAGTATATTTTTACTAGAACGATAGTTTTTATTTAAAGTAAAAATATTTGCATCGATAAATCTATCTTTAAAACTTCCTATAATAGAAATATCAGCTCCATTAAAAGCATAAATACTCTGGTCATAATCGCCCACACAAAATAAACTTTTACTTTTAAAAGCATCAATTAATGAACCTTGTAAAGTATTAGTATCTTGGTACTCATCTACTAAAATCTCATCAAATTCAAAATGATGTGAAGCTAAAACATGTTTTAATTTGATCAATAAATCATTAAAATCCACATAGTTAAAACGCATTTTTTCTTCTTCGTATTCTTTTAAAATATCTTCATAAATTTCAGCATAAACAGCTTGTTCATCATAATTTTGACAAAACCAATTATAAAATTCATCTAAGTTTGCATTAGTATTTTGAAATAAAGAATACACATCATACAAATAGCTTGGCATATAAGGTTTAGTATCGCTTAAATGATGAAAAGTGCGTTTTTCAAAAATAGAACGCAAAAGAATTTTAAGCTCACTCGCAGGTTTTAAAATAATATCATGATTTAACTCTTTAAGTAGAGAATAAGCAGTACTATGAAAAGTTCCTGCTGTGATTTTTGAAGTAATGCTTTTATCAAAATACCTACTAAGTCTTTCAATCATCTCTTTACTAGCTTTGTTTGTAAAGGTTAGAAGCATAATTTTTTCAGGCTTTATATTATTTTGAAGTAAAAAGGCTATTCTTGCAACTATGGTTGAAGTTTTACCTGTGCCTGCACTTGCTATGATTAGATTGTGTCCAAAAGGAGCACTAGCAGCTTTGTATTGTTCTTCATTTAAACGCGATAAGGGCATGAGCTTCCTAGTTTAAAATTATATTTTGTATATCATTAAAATAAAAATGATTGATACCATCTTTATATTCATAATAAAGCGTAAGTTTATGAGAATCTAAAATAGTCTTAACAATATATAATCCAAGTCCAAAACTATCTTTGTTTTTCTTTCCTTGCGTAAAAGCTTGAGTGTAGTATTTCAAGTCTTTATCTAAGGCTTTTCCTTTGTTTTTAAAGCAAAGATAATCTTTAGTTATTTCTATAGTAACGCAATTTTCATCAGAGTATTTTGTTGCATTATCTATCATATTTTTCATCGCAGTAGTAAAAAGTTTAAAATCCACATTGACGCTAAAACTTTCTTTGATACTAATTTTTACTTTTTCATCATCACTCATAGCTATATCTTTAGCTTCATCTAAAAGATCTAAGATATTGTATTTTTTTAAATTAATCAAACCAGCACCTGAAGTAATTTGTTCAATGGCTGCAAATTCATTAATCAAAATTTCCAAACGATTAAAAGCACCCACTAATCTTTCTTTATATTTGCTATCTTCAAGCATTTCTAAAGTAATTAAACCTTTAGTAATAGGTGTTTTTAACTCATGCATAATATTTCTTAAGAAAAATTGCCTTGAAGTGTTTAGTTTTTGAATTCTCAAAATAGACTCATAAAAGGCTGTTGCTACTTGAGAAATTTCATCATTGCCTTTACTGACATTTTGAATTTCATTGAGTTTATTTTCGCCAAATTTATCTATTTGTCTTTTTAAAGCTCTAAGTGGTTTTAATTTTCTAATGATAAAAATATATAAAATCAATAAAACCATTACCACTATACTAGCAATAAGCTTAATCACAAAATAACGATAACCTTGATATTCTAAATCTTTGTACAAATAAAGCTTACCATCAAAAATGATTTTTAAATATACATTATCTTCTAAAGTAATGATTTCAACCACACCTGTGCTAGTTTGAGCGCGTGCTATGGTTTCAGCTTTGTAGATGATTTTTCTTATAGAAGATGGGGTTGTTAGTTCTATCATTTTGTAATTTTTTGTTTGCTCATAAAATTCTTTTTCGCTAATTACATGGTTAAAATACAATAATCTTGCATTAGCTATAAAAGAATATTTCGCATTAAGCTCATTAGTGTAATTTTGCTGATCATATTTTATAAGCCATAAAAATGCCAAAATCACACTAACACTAGCAAGCAAAAAAACAAAGGTTATGGTATAAAAAATTGATGATTTATTCATTGAGTTAATTTATACCCTATACCTCTGATTGAATGAATGTATTTTGGAGTTTTAGGATCATCTCCGATTTTTTGTCTGATTCTGCTAATGATTACATCTATACTTTTATTGCTAGAATCTTCACTAATAGAGCTACAATTATACACAAGTTCTTCACGACTCACCACTCCACCTTCTTTTTTAATTAAATAACTCAAAATATCAAATTCAGCATTGGTAAAGCTAATTTCTTGATCTTTCATAGTGATAGTATGTTTATATTTATCATATACAAGATCTTTTTTAACTTGAGCTTGAGCGGTTTTTGTATTTGAAATTCTTCTTAAATGACTTTTAATCCTTGCTTGAAGCTCTTGAGGATTATATGGTTTTGGTAAATAATCATCTGCACCCAAATCAAGAGCTGTAACCTTATCACTAATATCATGTCTTGCACTTGAAATGATAATAGGTGTATCATATTTTTTACGAATTTCTTCACAAACTTCAAGTCCATCAAGTCCAGGCAAGCTTAAATCTAAAATGATTAAATCATAAGGATTTAAAGCAAGTCTTGAAAGACCTATATAAGGTTCATGAGCAATATCTACTTTCATATCAAATTGCTCTAAATATTCAGCTATAATCTCAGCTAATTCTAAATCATCTTCTATCATTAAAATATTTGTCATTTTCTTCCTTTCTTAAAAAAGTAAAGCTCTAACCATACCACCTCTATTAATCCAAATTTTAACATATTCTTTGCCTTTATTTAATTCTAAAGCCTTAGATAATTCTTTAAAATTTGAAACTTCATATTGATCAATACCTATAATAATATCACCTTGCTCAAAGCCTATTTTTTCTGCTTTTGATTTTGGAGTAACTTCAGTGATTAAAATACCACTAATATTTTCAGGTATGCGGTATTGTTGTTTATTTTTAGAATCAAGCTCTACTAATTTTAAACCATCAATATAATCTTTTTCATATTGTAGCGATTTTTCATCTGTTTTTAGCATAAATTTAGCTGTTTTAACTTTATTATCTCTTTCATAAGTTACCTCTATAGCTTGTTTTGGATCAATACTTCCTATATAATTTTTTAAATCCATAGGGCTTTTAATCACAGTTTTATCTACTTTTATAATCAAATCACCTCTTTTTAATCCCGCATTGTAAGCTGCTGAGTCTTTTTGAACTTCTGTTATTAAAGCTCCTTCTTGATTGGTATAAGCTTTTTTAATATCTTGAGTTAAAGCTCCTATAACTACACCTAAATATCCTCTTTCTATTTTTCCATGCTCGATAAGTTTTTGTGCAATAGATTTTGCCATATTAGAAGGGATTGCAAAGCCTATACCATTATTTCCTCCACTTCTTGAAAGTATGGCTGAATTTATCCCAACTAGAGCCCCTCTGCTATCTACTAAAGCCCCACCTGAATTTCCAGGATTAATTGAAGCATCCGTTTGAATGAAATTTTCATATTGATTTAAACCTATATTGTTTTTATTTAAAGCTGAGATAATCCCACTTGTAACACTACTTCCAACACCAAAAGGATTACCTAGAGCAAATACTACATCACCTTCTAATAATTTATCCGAATCAGCAAAAACCACAGCAGGTAGGTTTTTTGCTTCTATTTTTATCACTGCTAAATCTGTTTTAGGATCAACTCCGATTAATTTAGTTTTATATTCAGTGCTAGAATCAGGTAAATTTACAGTAATTTTTTCAGCATCTTCTATAACATGATTATTTGTTATAATATAACCATCGCTTGAAATAATTACACCAGATCCAAGCGAACTTACTACTTCTTTTTTATTTTTTTTACTTTTTGGAGCTTGTGGAAAATCAAAACCAAAAAATTGTTTAAAATAAGGATCATTGAAAAAATCATCAATCCCAAAGGAATTACTTTGAACGGTTTTAGAAGTTGAAATATTCACAACTGAATTTTTAACTTTTTGTATAGAATCATGATAAGAAAGTATAGTATTTTGATTATCAGTTGGTAAAGATCTTTTTACATTATCATCTGCTTGTTTAAAATCAATACTAGCACTAAAAAGACTAGTTGCTAACGCCAAAGAAAGAACCATAGTTTTTTTCATGTATTATCCTTTGTAAAATCAATTTACACAAGTATAAAATTTTATTTTTACGCAATTGTAAATAAAACCTTTAGTTTTAAAACTTATAAAACTTGATTGACTAAGACTAAAGTTTATGGTATAATCTTATAAAAAATAAGGAATAAAAAAATGAGTAATAGTTTATATGAAACACTAGGTGTTTCGCAAAATGCTAGCGCAGATGAAATAAAAAAAGCTTATAGAAAATTAGCAAGACAATACCACCCAGATATCAATAAAGAAGCAGGTGCTGAGGAAAAATTTAAAGAAATTAACGCCGCTTATGAAATTTTAAGTGATGAGAAAAAAAGAGCTCAATATGATAGATATGGTGATTCTATGTTTGGTGGACAAAGTTTTCATGATTTTTCAAGAAATGCAGGCGGAGCTGATATTAATGATATTTTAAATAATATTTTCGGCGGAGGCTTTGGAGGCTTTGGTAGAGGTTTTAGTTCTAATAATAATTTTAGAAGTGGTTTTGGGGGTTTTGGTGGCTTTGAAGAGGATTTAGACTTACAAGCAAGTGTTAAAATTCCTTTTGAAAAAGGAATTTTAGGTGGTAAACACACAATAAATATCAACAACGAACAAATTAAAATCAAAATTCCACATGGTATAAAAGATGGCGAAAAGTTACGCATACGAGGTAAGGGGAAAAGCTTTCAAGGACAAAAAGGAGATTTGATTTTAAAGGTAGAGCTTGAAAAAAGCGATGAATACGAAAGAGAAGATGATGATTTATACAAAAAGGTTGAAATTAGTTTAAAAACAGCACTTTTTGGAGATAAAATCAGCGTACATACTCCAAGAAAAGAAGTTAAAATCACCATACCACCAAATTCAAAAAACAATCAAAAAATCAGACTTAAAGGCTATGGGGTGCAAAATAGAAAAACAGACCTTTATGGAGATATGTATTTAATTTTAAATGTAAAAATACCTGATATTAATAGCCTTGATCCTGAATTTGTAAAAATTTTAGAAGAAAAATTACCTTAAAAGGAGTATGCAATGGAGCATAGTTATGATGAACCGGTGTATCTTATAAGTGTTGTTGCAAAGGTTTTAAGCATACACCCACAAACTCTAAGACAATATGAAAAAGAAGGTTTGGTTGAACCAAGTAGAACCGATGGTAAAATGAGACTTTATTCTCAAAAAGATATAGATAGAATCAAAATGATTTTACGCTTAACAAGAGATCTTGGAGTTAATTTAGCTGGTGTTGATGTGATTTTAAAGCTAAAAACAAAAATTGATGAGTTTGAAAATACCATTGAAGAATTGAGATTAGAGCTTGATAGAAGAGATAATCCTTCAAAATCAAGAGCAGTAGTAAAACACAGAAGCAATTTTGACTTAATTTTTTTAGAAAAAATAAAATAATAAAACATTACAAAAGGTTGGTGAGTGGATGCTTTTATAACTTTATTTTTAACTGCAGTAGCAGTTGCTGTCGTACTTAATGTTATACTTAAAAAATTTGGAATTCCAACCATTATAGGCTATATAGCCACAGGTTTGTTTGTGCGTGAATTTTATGGTTTTAGCACCAATGAAATCATTATCCATGTGGCTGAGTTTGGTATAGTTTTTTTAATGTTTACCATAGGGCTTGAATTTTCATTTAAACACCTTTTAGCAATGAAAAAAGAAGTGTTTTTAAATGGAAGTTTGCAAATGCTAACTTGTGGTTTGGTTTGTACTTTGCTTGTAACTTATATTTTAGGTATAGCAAACCATATAGCAATGATAGCAGGTTTTGCTCTAGCTTTATCTTCTACAGCTATAGTTTTAAAAATACTTAATGATAGTGGCGATATCAATGAAGAATATGGCCGAAAAGCTTTGGGAATTTTGCTTTTTCAAGATATTGCTGTGATACCACTGCTGTTAATGATTGATATATTTAGCTCTCAAAATGCTGATATTTCAAAGCTTTTATTTACAACCTTAGTCAGTGCTGTGATTTTACTTGTTTTGCTTTATTTTATAGGCAAATACCTTTTTACTTATGTTTTAAAATTTATCATTAAGACCAATGCAAATGAAATTTTCATCGCTACCATACTTTTTACCGTAATAGGAGCAAGCTTTTTAGCACATTCTTTTGGTTTTTCTTACTCGCTTGGAGCATTCATAGCTGGAGCTTTGATAGCTGAAACTAAATATAAACATAAAATAGAAGCAGATTTGGTTCCTTTTAGGGATTTACTTTTAGGGTTTTTCTTTATCAGTGTTGGCTTGCAAATTGATTTTCATATAGTTTTTGAAAATTGGTTTTTGATTTTTGTTTTTGTAAGCTTGGTGTTATTGATAAAATTTGTAGTAATTTATGGTCTTTTAATCCTTTATACGAGAAAAAGAGTAGCTTTAAAAACTGCTTTGAGTATTTCTCAAATTGGAGAATTTGCTCTAGCGGTGTTTTCACTAATGCAAGTAAATTCGCTTATAGATGAAAAAACAGCACAAATTTTTATTATAGTTTCTATCATCACTATGGTTGCAACACCTTTTATTTTAAATAATCTTAGAAAAATAGCCAACGCAGCCGAAGGTGAGCAAAATGATATGGCTAAATTTTATCTATGTGATCAAAAAATGAAAGATCATTTTATCATTTTTGGTTATACAAGATTGGGTCAAGAAGTAGTGCAAAAGATCAAAAAAACAGGTATTCCATATCTAGTTTTAGAAAGTGATTTAAATTTAGTTGAGCTTGGGCGTAGCAGAAATGAGAATGTTTTTTTTGCTAGTGTAGCGCAAGTAGAAACATTAAAAGTAGCTAATATAGAAGAATGCTCAGTTGCTATTATAACCATAAGCAATGAAGCTAAACTTGATATGCTCTATCAAGTGCTTTCTAATTTCAATAAACCCATACAAACGGTTTTAAAAACAAGTGGTACAGGTGCTAAGATCATTTTCCCACACACTGATAAACATTTACACATTGTAGATGCTGAAGCTTCAATAGCTAGAAATTTAGTACAAGAAGCATTACAATGTAGAATCAATACAAGTGCAGCAGAATGAAAAATGATGAAAAAGCTTTAAGAGTTAAATATGTAAGAGCTTTGGAAAAATTTACCAACTCTGCTGTGAATGCTTTAAAAAGGGAAGATTTTGATTTAACACTTTTTAGAGAAAGAATGCAAAAAAATGCTAAAATCTTTGAAAAAGTTCAAGCGGTGTTTTTGGATTCTACTTATAATAAAGCTTTAGAGCTTTTTGTAAATGAGTGTTTAGATGAGAGTTTGGATCAAAAAACCTTAACTTCAAAAGCTAATGCTTTGTATAAGCTAAAAAATAATCAAAGTTATAAAAAAGACAAACATAAAATTAAATTTAAGGATGAATATTGATAAATGTAATTTTTGATATGGATGGCACGCTTATAGATAGTGCTAATGCTATAGTATGTGCGGTAAATGAAATAAGAGCGGATTTAAATTTAGAACCTTTAAAAAGAGAGTTTATTTTAGATACTATCAATACTCCTGGGCAAAATTATGCTAAGATTTTTTATGGGGTTGATACTTACTCGCATACTAGCTTTAAAGAAGGTTATGAGAAATATTTTATTAAGCATTATGATCAAAGTGTGGTGCTTTTTGATGGTGTGCTTGAGGTTTTGGAATTTTGTAAAAAAAAAGATTGTTATCTGGCTATAGCTACTAATGCACCTCAGGAAAGCTTAGTACCTATTTTAAAAAAACAAAACATTCTTTCATATTTTGATAAAATACTAGGTGTTAGTTATGGTATAGAAGCTAAGCCTGATCCTATGATGCTAAGATTAATCGCAGATGAAGCAAAATATGAAAAAAGTATTTTCATAGGCGATAGCTTAAAAGATAGACTTTGTGCTAAAAATGCTAAGATGGATTATATACATATTTCTTGGCAAAAAGAAATTAAAGACTTAGATGAAGCTAACGATAAAACTACTTTAATAGAAAAAATTCAAACTTACATAAAAGGTTAAAAATGGATATTTTTGATGAAATGTTTGCAAAAAGCCCTAAAGAAAAATTTATTGAAACAATAAAATATGCAAATTTAGGTGCATTGGAAAATGTTTTAGAAAAATTATTAGCCGATCATATCGCTATGATAGAGCTTTTAGAAAAAAATAATTTAAATGAAAGCGATGTAGCGCAATTTCAAATGGAAAATTCACTCTTAATAGATGAGAGAAAAAATGATTTTTACATAGGCTTAAGTGCTGAAATTTTAGGGCATGAGGGTTGATTTTGCGTTTACTTTTATCTTTATTTTTGATGTTTAACTTTTTAAAGGCTGAAGTATTTTTTGATTATACTTATAAATTTACCCTGAGTAAAGATGAAAAAGCAAGTGTAAAAATAAAAGAAATTGACTATCCTGATGAGATTTATTACTTTGACTTCTCATGGACTTTATTTGATCAAACTAATATCATTGTTCATTCAAAGTATAAAAAATACCCTAGACAATTTGTGATGTCTTTAAGAAGAAATTTAAACTGGGTTGATCAAACCTTAGTGCCTGATTATAAAAATCCTCATATAGATAGAGCAAGATTGATACTTGAATTTAGTGATTTTAAAAAAGGTGAGGCTATTTTTACTGTGTATATAGAAGATAGAGATAAGAAATTAGAAGTAGAATTTTTAGACCCTAGAAAAGCCACTCTTAATCAAAACTAAAGTAAAATTTAATAAAATATAATTATAAGAAAACTAAGGAAAGCATAGTGCAAAAGATCGATCAGTATATGCATGAATTTTTATCTGAATTAAATTATGAGCCTATTTTAACCATGAGTTCAAAACTTCAAGGTGGTAAAAAATTACGCTCAAAACTACTTTTAAAAATAGCTGGGGAAAGTGATATTAGCTATAAAATCTGTGCTATTATAGAGTTAATTCATGCTGCAAGCTTATTGCACGATGATGTGATTGATGAAGCAAAATTAAGAAGAGGTGTAAAGTCTATCAATGCACAATTTGGAGCTAAAAATGCTATCATGCTTGGAGATATTTTATACTCAAAAGCCTTCTATGAGCTTTCTTTGATTGATTTAAAATTAGCAAAAATCATTTCTAATGCCGTTGTAATGCTTTCTGTTGGTGAATTAATGGATGTAAATTTAAGCGAAACTTTCAATACTAATAAAAACGCTTATTTACAAATGATATATAATAAAACAGCCATTTTAATCGAAGCTAGTGCAAGGTGTGGGGCAATACTTGCTAATTTAAATGAAGATGATTTTGCAGAATATGGTAAAAATTTAGGTTTAGCTTTTCAAATTGTAGATGATATTTTAGATATCAAAGGTGATGAGCAAACTTTAGGTAAACCTACTATGAATGATTTTAAAGAAGGTAAAACCACTCTTGCTTATATGTATTTACATGAAAAATTAAATCCACAAGATCAAGAAATACTTAAGTCTTATTACAAGAAAGATTTAAGTGTGAATGAGCTTGCTTGGATTAAAAATAAAATGCAAGAGCATGAAATTTTTAATCAAGTTGGCCAAGAACTAAACACTTATGCAAATAATGCACTAAAAGCTATAAAAAAATACAATATAAAAGATTTAGAAGATATTATTAAAAGCATGATAGAAAGGGAATTTTAATGCATTATTACTGCATCAGTTTTACACATAAAAATACAGATATTGCTACTAGAGAAAAACTTTCCTTTTCTAATGAAGATAAAAAAAGAGAATTACTAAAGCTAATCCATACTAATAATAAAATTTTAGAAAGCTTAGTGCTTAGTACTTGCAATAGGGTTGAAATTTTTCTTTTTGTTGGGGATGTTGAAAGCATTAATGAGCATATTTTAAAAACACTTAGTTTGCTTTGTAGAGTTGATAGAGAAAATTTAAGCATCAAGGCTGATTTTTACGAAGATAGCGGAGCCATCCATCATTTATTTTCTGTGGCAAGTTCGCTTGATAGCTTGGTTATTGGTGAAACACAAATTGCTGGACAATTAAAAGATGCTTATAAATTTGCCCTGCAAGAGCAAAGATGTGGTGTGCATATAACTAGAGCAGTTCATTATGCTTTTAAATGTGCGGCAAATGTTAGAAATCAAACTGAAATTTCTAAAAATCCTATTTCAGTTGCTTCAGTGGCGGTGGCAAAAGCTAAAGAACTTGTAAATTTAGAAAATAAAACTGCTGTTGTAGTAGGCGCAGGGGAAATGAGCGAACTAGCCTGTAAGCATTTACTAAATGCCAAGGCTAAAGTATTGATATTAAATAGAGATATACAAAATGCCCAAAAGCTTTGCGAGGATTTAGGTGAAAATGCAAGCTATGAAAGTATTGCAAATTTAAAAGAAGTACTAAATCAATATGAGATATTTTTTAGCGCCACAAACGCTCCACACGCTATCATAACCAATGATTTATTAGAAGAAAAAGATTATAAAAGATATTTTTTTGATATAGCAGTGCCTAGGGATATTGATGTAAAAGCAAATGAAAAAAATATAGTTTATGCTGTTGATGATTTAGAAGAAGTTGTAAGAAAAAATTTAACTCTAAGAGAACACCAAGCCCAAATTGCTTATTCCATAGTAGGTACTATGACAAATGAGTTTTTTCAACATCTAAGCAAACTAGCAACCTTGCCTTTAGTTAAGCAATTACGCTTACAAGCTGATGAAATCGCTAAAGAACAATTACAAAAGGCTATAGATAAAGGATATTTAAAGCACTCAAACCATGAAGAAGCAAGAAAGCTTATAAGACAAGTAATGAATGCATTTTTGCATCATCCTAGCGTAAATTTAAAAAAACTAAGCGGAACTATGCAAAATGATTCAGTAATTAATGCTATGCGTTATGTGTTTGATTTAAAAAATGAAAATATGGAAGGTTTAAACCTTTATAAATGTGAATTTAATTTGGAGAATAATCATGAAATTTAGTAAATTTTATGCCATAAGCACAAAAGAAAATCCAAAAGATGCTACTTTACCAAGTCATATATTTTTAGTTAAAGGTGCCTTTGTAGAACAAATTGGAAGTGGTTTGTATAATTTTTTACCTTTAGGAAAAAGAGTTTTAGATAAGATTAAAAATATCATCAAAGAAGAAATGGATAAAGCAGGGGCTTTAGAAGTAAATTTAAGTTTTAATACCCCAGCTGAACTTTGGAAAGAAAGTGGGAGATTTAATGTTTTTGGTAAAGAGCTTTTACGCTTTAAAGATAGAAAAGAAAATGATTTTGTTTTAGGGCCAACCCATGAAGAAGCTATGGTAGCTTTAGTAAGAAATAAAGTAAATTCTTACAAACAACTTCCTTTACATTTGTACCAAATAGGACTTAAATTTAGAGATGAAGCTAGACCTAGATTTGGACTTTTAAGATGCAGGGAATTTTTAATGAAAGATGGCTATAGCTTTCATACTAGCGAAGCTGATTTAGACAAAGAATTTAATCTTATGCATGAAACTTATAGTAAAATTCTTACAAGATTAGGACTTGAATTTAGAGCTGTTGAAGCTGATAGTGGGGCTATTGGTGGCAGTGGTTCAAAAGAATTTATGGTTTTGGCTAAAAATGGCGAGGATGATATATTATTATGTGAGCATTGTGATTATGCTGCAAATATTGAAGCAGCAAAAAGAGCTAAAAAAAGTTGTGAAGATGAAAGGCCAGAAGCTGACTTTGCTACACAATTTCACACTCCAAATGTAAAAACTATAGAAGAATTAGCGGAATTTTTTAAAATTAACCCTTACTATACTATTAAAGCTATTGCTAAAAAAGCTATTTATGAAAATGAAGAAAAAATTGTAGTATTTTTTATACGCGGTGATGATGAATTACAAGAAGTTAAAGCACTAAATGCAGCAAATGCACTAGAGTTGGCCGATGTAAGTGAAGAAGAATTAGAAAAAGCAGGTTTAGTGCCAGGATTTATCGGCTTTGTAGGATTAAATGGCGTTGATTTTTATATTGATCATGAGCTTGAAAATGAAACAAATATGATTATTGGTGCAAATAAAAAAGATTATCATTTAGTCGGAATCAATGTTGTAAATTTAAATAAAGAACGCTTTAAAGATCTTGCAGCAGTTAAAGAGCATGATCTTTGTCCAAAATGCCAGCACAAACTTAAGCAAAGCAAAGGTATTGAAGTAGGGCATATTTTTAAACTTGGAAATAAATACTCAAAAGCAATGAATGCAAGCTATTTAGATGAAAATGGTAAAGCTCAATTTTTCACTATGGGTTGTTATGGTATGGGAGTGAGCCGTTTGGTTGCAGTTACCATAGAAGCAAGCCATGATGAAAAAGGTTGTATTTGGAATAAAACTCTAGCTCCTTTTGTTTTAGATATTATCGTTTCTAATATAAAAGACACAAAAGCTATGGAATTTGCTGAACAAATTTACACTCATTTTAGTGATAAAGAGATTTTATTTGATGATAGAAATGAGCGTTTTGGTGTAAAGATTAATGATTTTGAATTAATGGGCTTTCCTTATGCTTTAGTTGTAGGCAAGGGCTTAGAAAATGATGAAGTAGAGTTGATCCATAGAAATACCTTAGAAAAACAAGTTTTGAAAACCCAAGAAGTAATTTCACACTTAGAGAAAATTCTATGATGGTAAAAACAAATTTAAGTGCATTTTTGATTTTAGAATTAATCGCTAGTATTTTATTTATAGCCTTTTTTGGTTTTTTAAATTTTTTTATGATAGTTTTTGCAAGTATGTTTTTAGGAGCAATGTTTTTAGCAAAGACTTGGACAAATCTCATCACTATGCAAAATACCAATACAAATTTATTTGGTATGATTAAATTATTTTCTTTAACTATAGTAGGAATTTTGCTTTTAATACCAGGAATTTTAAGTACATTTTTAGGAATTTTACTCTTATTTTTCATGATGATATTAAAATTATTTACAAAACAAAAAAGAAAATATCATCAAACGAACAACGAAGAAGAAATCATAGATGTAGAAATCATACAGGAGCATAAAAAATGCAATTAATCATCGCAACAAGAAAAAGCCAACTTGCATTATGGCAAAGTGAGTATGTAAAAAATAAATTATCTCAAACACATCCTGAATTAGAAATTTCTTTAGAGGGTTTTAAAACTAAAGGCGATGTTTTACTTGATTCACCTTTGGCTAAAATAGGTGGAAAAGGACTTTTCACAAAAGAACTTGAAGAAAGTATGCTTAGGGGCGATTCGCATTTAGCTGTACATAGCTTAAAAGATGTGCCTAGTTTTTTCCCAAAAGGTTTAGTTTTGGCTGCTATTTCCAAAAGAGAAGTGGTAAATGATGCTTTTTTAAGCGAGTATTATGAGAGCTTAAATGCCCTCCCAAAAGGTGCAAAAGTAGGCACTACAAGCCTTAGAAGAAGAATGCAACTTTTAGCGTTAAGGCCTGATTTAAACATCATTTCTCTAAGAGGTAATATCAACTCGCGCTTAGAAAAACTTAAAGCTAAAGAATTTGACGCTATTATTTTGGCTTTAGCTGGTATTAAACGCTTAGGTTTAGATAAAGAAATAAAATACATTAGAGCTTTTGAGCTTGATGAGATGATACCCGCAGCTTCCCAAGGAGCTTTAGGTATAGAAAGCATTGATGATAAACAAATTTTAAAATACCTTGAATGCTTAAATGATGAAAATGCCTTTATAGAAACCCATATAGAAAGAGATTTTATAAAAACTCTAGAAGGTGGCTGCCAAGTACCTATAGGTATTAATGCAAAAATCATTGATGAAAAAATAGAAATTCGCGCCATAGTAGGCTTACCTGATGCAAGTAAAATTCTCAAAGAAAAAAGAATGATTGATAAGCAAGATTACGCAAAAGCGGGCGAGCTTTTAGCTAAAGAAATGATAGCAAAAGGTGCAAAAGAAATTTTAAAAGAAGCAGAGAGTATGATATAAATGCAAAAATTCATAGATCTTTTAGAAAAAAATAATTTATTAAAAACCATTCATGAACCCGTTGATGTTGATCTTGAAATGGCACATTTAGCTTATATAGAAGTTAAAAAAGAAGACTCAAAAGCCTTACTTTTTACTAATGCAGTAAAAAATGGTAAAAAATACGATTATCCTGTTCTTTTAAATACTTTTTGTAATGAAAAAGCTTTAAAATTAGCATTTGGGAAAGACTATGAAGATGTAGCTAAAGAAATTAGATCTTTACTTAAAATGCATATACCACAAAGCTTTGGTGCAAAATTAAATTTTTTCAAAACCCTACTTGATTTAAAAAATATCCCACCAAAACGCATTAAAAAAGATGGAGAATTCAACTATAAAAGCTTAAATTCATTATATGATATGCCTATTTTAAAAACTTGGGAAAAAGATGCTACGCCTTTTATCACCATGGGGCAAGTTTATACTCAAAGTATAGATGGAAAGCAAAATAATCTTGGAATGTATCGTTTGCAAGTAGTTGATGAAAAAACCTTGCTTATGCATTGGCAAATTCACAAAGATGCGAGCCATTTTTTCCATGAGTATAAAAAAGCAAATCAAAAAATGCCAGTAAGCATAGCCATAGGTGGAGATCCTTTATATATTTGGTGTGCTCAAGCGCCTTTGCCAAAAGGAATTTTTGAACTTTTACTTTATGGTTTTATCAAGAAAAAACCTGCCATTTTGGCAAAATGCAAAAGTAACCATCTTTATGTACCTTATGATAGTGACTTTGTAATTGAGGGCTTTGTAGATCCAAATGAATTCGCACCTGAGGGACCTTTTGGAGACCATACAGGTTTTTATACCCCTGTTGAACTTTGTCCTATTTTAAAAGTAGAAAAAATCTTTGCTAAAAAAAATGCGATTTATCAAGCTACTGTTGTGGGAAAACCACCTTTAGAAGATAAATACATGGGACTTGGAACAGAAAGAGTTTTTTTACCTTTACTTCAAACAAATGCCCCTGATTTGATAGATTATAACATGCCTGAAAATGGGGTTTTTCATAATCTAATCTTGGCCAAAATAGAAGCAAAATACCCAGCTCATGCAAAACAAGTCATGCATACTTTTTGGGGAGTAGGGCAAATGAGTTTTGTAAAACATGCTATTTTTGTTGATGAAAATGCGCCTTGTTTGAAAGATTATGACAAACTCATACCTTATATACTCAATCGCTTTGATGAAGAAAAATTACTTATTAGCGAAGGAATTTGTGATCAACTCGACCATGCTTCAAGCACTTATTGTTATGGTGGCAAAGCAGGGCTTGATGCATGTGGTGATGAGAAAAAAGTTGAACTTGAAATTCTAAGCGATGAGGCTTTACTTTCACTTTTTAAAGAAAAAGATCAAAGTATTTTAAAATTAAAGCAATTTTACACTCAAACCTTTGCTCCAGTTTGCGTGATTTTGATAGATAAAAAAGAAAAAATTGTTCAGGTTTTTGAAAAATTACAAACCTGTAAAAAGCATTTTAGAATTTTAGTTTTTTTAGATACAGATGCTATTTTAGAAAATCCTTATATGCTAATTTGGCGTGTGGTAAATAATATAGATGCAAAAAGAGATATATTTATCAAAAAAGATTGCGTTGCGATTGATGCAACAAATAAAGGATCATTAGAAGATTATCATAAAGAATGGCCTTTAATGACAAATTGCTCTAAAGAAGTCATAGATAGACTTATTACAAGAAATTTACTTCCAAATGATGAAAAATTATTCAAAAAGTTTGAAATTTTTTAATTTTAAGCTTTTTGAGAACACTTTTTGCTTATTAATAATATAGATATTTTTAATCTAAATATTAAGTTTTTTAAAATTATGTCGATAGAGTATTTTAAAGTCTTTTAAAAAGGAGTTTAAAATGGACATTGGAAATATTCAAAGGGATGCAAACACAGCACAATTTAATACAAAAAGTACTGGAAAAGTATCTCAAGAAAATCAACAGCAAACTAATTTAAATAATCAAGATGAGAATTTAAATGAAAAATTGAAAAATGCAACAGAAAAACTTAATAATCAAATGGAAACACTAGAAACAAACGTACGTTTTGCATATAATGATAAAATCAATGAAATGTATGTTAATGTAACCGAAAAAGATACTGGTAGGTTAATACGCAAAATTCCTAGTGAGGAAGTTATGAAGCTAATAGAACATTTTCAAGGTGTTATTGGCACTATTTTTGATAAGGAGAGTTAATTATGGCAGTAGGTAGTTTAGGAAGTTTAGGAATAGGTTCAGGAGTTTTAACAAGCGATACATTAAACAAGCTAAAAGAAGCAGAAATGAATGCGCATTTAGGTCTTTATAACTCACAGCTTGAAACTAATACTTCAAGACAAAAAGACCTAGCAGAACTTGAAGCTAAGCTACTTGCGTTTCAAACAGCCGTAAATAGCTTAGGTGATGCTTCGCAATTTAACAAGAAAAAAGTATCACCTAGTGTAAGTGGAGATAGTGCAGCTGCTGGTTTAACAGTAGGATCTTTATCTAATCTTACAAACATGAAAGTTATTGTTGATCAACTTGCACAAAAAGACGTATATCAAAGTAATGGATTTAAAGATAAGACTGCTACTGTAATGGGTAGTTTAGGTATAGAAGGTGTAGATGGCAAAACTTCTTTTACTATTACCCAAGATGGAAAAGATTATAAAATCGATATTGATGAAAGCACTACTGTATCTCAGCTTGCAGAAAAAATAAATGCCGCAACAGGTGGAAAAGTAGAAGCTAAAATAGTTAACACAGGAGATAGAGACAATCCATACCGCTTAGTAGTACAAAGTACTGAAACAGGAACTAAAAATAATATTTCTTTTTCAGGTGATGAAGATCTATTAAATGCTATGGGTTGGGGACTTGATAAAGATAGCATTAGTGCTGGTGGTTTGTATGGTTTTAGACCAACAGGTGCTGGAGAAGAAAATAAAGATAAAATAAGCGGAAATTTTAGTGGAAATCTTGACGAGAAACTACTTGGTCCTGGTGAAAAAACCTCTTTTACTTTTGTTATTAAAAATGGTGAAAGATATGATAGATTTACCATTGATATAGACGAGAACACTACTTATAAAAGTTTAGCAGAAGATTTAAAAAAACAAACCAATGGAAAAGTGGAATTAAGCTTTGGAGAGGGAAATACTTTTACTTTTAGAGCTACCAATGGTGGACAATTAAGTCTTTTTGATGGTGGTTATGCAACTGATGCTGAAGGCAATATAGATCAAGCAAATTATGCTAGAGATAGCAAAGCTACTTCATTATTAAGTGATAAATTTGGCATTACTCTAGATACTAGCACTCCACAAGGCTACAATGTAGCTTCAAATAATGAAAATCATATCCAAAAAGGTATGGACGCTATCTTTAGCGTAGATGGTGTTAAAATGACAAGACCAACTAATACTATCACTGATATAGCTCCAGATGTTACCTTAGAATTAAAACAAAAAGGAGAAATAACTTTTAACGTTTCTCAAGACACTGAAGCACTTGCGCAATCTTTAGAAAGTTTAGTCACTGCTTATAATGATTTAATGATAAATCTTAATGCAGCGACAAAATATGATCCAGAAGCAGGAGTACAAGGGAATTTTGTAGGTGTTAGCGAAATTTATAATATAAAATCTGAGATAAACAATATTTTACTTCAAACTATAACAGTAGATGGAACTGTTACGGTTGGTGATAGTGAAAGTTCAGAAGGGATTGAAGTTTCCTCTAAAGTAAGTTTATCTTTGGCTGATTATGGCTTAACGTTAAACGATGGTGTTTTATCTTTTGATTCAGGAAAATTTAACTCTAAATTTAACGAAGATCCTGAATTAGCTGAAAAATTTTTCGTAGGAAGTAATGGTTTTGAAGATATTGATTTAGCTGGTGATAGAGTAAGTAATCTTGGTAATCAAGATATAGAATTTAAAGAAGGTAGTTTTACTATCACTTATAATGATACAACCATAGATTTAAGCAAAACTCCAAATGGAGATCCTTTTGTATTAACAGGTAAAGATGATATTGAAAAAGCTAAAAATTTGGTTGATCATATAAATAGTTTTGGCTTAGAAGGTTTAGAGGCTAGCTTTGAAATCATTAACCAAGGTAATGAAAATCAACAAATTCAATTTAAAATCAAAGGAACTTCAGGTAGCAACTTAGAAATTCAAGGTGATAATGAATTTTTGAAAAAATTTGGTTTAAGTTCTAGAACCTTATATTCAGTTTATAAAGAAGAAACTGGAACTTTTGGTATGCTAAAAAATACCATGGGTGAAATAATGAGTTCTGAAGGTTCATTTGGAGGTTATAAAGCATCTTTAACAAAAGAATCAAAAAATCTAAATGAAACCATAGAAAGCACTAAAGCTTCCATAGAAAGTAGATATGATACAATGTGGTCAAGATGGGCAGCATATGATGGTATCATTGCACAACTAAATAACCAAGCAAGTGTTATTGCAAATATGATTAATGCAGCAAACAATCAAAATTCTTAAAATAAAGAAAGGGTTTAAATGCTAAATAGTGCAGTTTATAGTGCATATTCACAAAATCAAACTGGTGTAGAATCCCAAGAAAAACTTATAGAAATGTTATACAGTGGGATTTTGCGCTTTTCAAGTAGGATAAAAATAGCTATACAAAATGAAAATATAGAAGAAAGAGTGTATTATGTAAAAAGAGCTAGTGCTATTTTTATTGAATTGTTAAATTGTCTTGATTATGATAAGGGCGGCGAAGTAGCACATTATTTAAGTGGCTTATACACTAGAGAATTACAACTTCTTTCTTTAGCAAACATAGAAAACAGTGAAGCAAGAGTAGATGAAGTAATAAATGTGGTAAAAGGCTTATTAGAAGCTTGGAGAGAAGTACACCAAAAATGAGTGAAAAAAAATGGATTGATGAATTTAAACTAGCTGTCTATACTGAAGATGTAGAAAAAATAGTTAAACTTATGGAAAAACCGGATTATAAAGATTGTCCCAATGAGGCTTTAGCGCTAACTAATGAAGCGATAGCTTTTATGAAAAAAAAGCAAGATGAAATAGCTGTTAATTTACAAAAACTCAAAAAAGCTTCTGCTTATATAAAGTAAAACATGGCTATAAGCCGAGTTCTGTCAAGAACGATCATTTATCTAGACTTGTTTTTACAAACAAGTTCAAGCGAAGGGTTATATTATAAGACAAAAACCACCCCTTCTTGCTGCAGATTGGGTTTACATAGCTAGCTTTGTTACCAAAGCTACTGGTAGGCTCTTACTCTACCGTTTCACCTTTTCCATATAAAATATGGTAGTTTTCTTTCTGTTGCACTTTCCCTTAGGTTGCCCTAGCCATCCATTAGATGGAATCCTTGTCTTATTGCAGCTCGGACTTTCCTCTTCAAAAAGAAGCGATCGCTTGCCATGTTTAGACAAATTCTACCAAAAAAATTATTTTTATACCAGAGCAAAAACAAGATTTAATGTAATTTTTAATTTATTTTCATATTTTACAAGTTCTAAATTTTTAACTTTTATACAAGGATCTAATTTTTGCAAAAACTGCGTTAAAAAAATAAAATCGCCAACAAAACTTAATCTTAATTCATAATAAGCAAAATATTCATCTTGACTTTTGTAACTTTGAATTTGCAAAGATTTAACTCCATTAAGATTCTTTTCTATATCTTTTAAAATACTTTGATAATCTTTATTTATGCTTAAAAACGAGTGATCATTATAAGATATATTTTCATCTTTTTTTAAATCAGAAATCACTTCTTGTTTTTGCTCGTATTTTGTTTGTAAAATATATAGTTCATCTTTTGACAACTTCATTTGTTTTTCAAAATAGTCAAAAACACCCATATAAACCATGAAAAAACCAAAAACAAAAACAACTATCAAAGACAATATAAATTCACGCTCAGATAACTTAGCAAAGATATTTTCTAAATTTTTATAAAGATTTTTCAAAAACAAGAGTGATTTTTCCATTATTAACTTCTTTATTTTTTAATACAAAATGATGCTTTTTAAAATCTTCATAAAATTCATAGTCATTTTTAAGCTCTATAATAAAATCATTATTTTTAACATACAAAGCCTCTATATAAGCTTGATGAGAATTTAAAACTTTTAAAAAATCATAAAAATCTTTATAACAAAGTGCATTTGCATAAAATTTTTGTAACAAATCAACCTTTAACTCATTTTCTTCTTGTAGTTTTTTAAACTCTTGATTTTGCTTTTGATTAATTTTTACCTGTTCTAAAATATCATCTTGCTTTTTTATTAAATTGTCATATTTTGTTTTCTCATTTTCATAAAATGATTTTTGTGTATACAAATACAAAGGATAAGCTAAAGCTAGTAAAACTCCACAAACAAAAGCCAATAAAATCTTAAAACTAAAAGATTTTAAATGATTTATTTTTTCTTTGTTAGTAAAATTAATCTTGACTTGATCGCAATTTTTTAACAATTTTTGATAAAAAATATTACTATTAAATTTATCAAAACTACTAAGATTTTGAGTATCATCTATGCTTATAATGTGCTTATAAGTATTTTTTAATTTTTCATTATATATTTTATCATAAACATTTAATGGTATAACTTTACAATTTTGAAAATCACATCCTAAATACTCCACTAAAACTATGTATTTTTCCTTAAACAATAATGCAAGATTTTCGCTATTTGTGTTATTTTTAAAATACACTTCAAAAAGCAGGGGTTCTGGTATTATATAATCAATATCTAAAATATCTTCATACTTGCACAAGAATACATATGCAAAAGATTTATCTTGAAAATACTTTAGCTTATAAGAAAAATCATCTTTAAGACCAAGCTCCTCAAAGCTCTTTTTTAAAATTTCATCTTCGCTAATAGGATTTGCAAATTTAATATATAAAAGCTTTTCATAAGCAAGAAAATCTTTTAGAATAGTTTTCTTACTCATCATAAAGTATTTTCTTAAGGTTTTGCTCGTTTTTGTGCCAATTTTTCTCAAGTTGAACGAATAATTTTAACATTACCTTTTTTTGTGCCAATTTTTCTATTTTAACCCTAGCTTCTGTACCTATACGCTTAATTGTAGCACCATCTTTACCCAGTATCATTCCTTTGTGAGAATTACTATCTGTAATGATAGCGGCATTGATATAATAAATTTGCTCTAATTCTTTGATTTTTTCTATTTTTACTTCAGTGCTATAAGGAATTTCATCACTTAAATTTTCATATATAGCTTCTAAGATAAAATCTCTATAAATATCCTTTTCATTTGTAGTAGTAATAAACTCAGGATCAAAATAATACGGATGTTCAGGCAAATACTTAATCATCTCATCTAAAAGAATTTTTTTATAAAATTTTTGCTTAGCAGAATAGGGGATAATAGCACTAAAATGTGAGCTAAACTGAGAATACTCACTTAATTTTTTAAGCAAAACTTCTTTTTTTACTAAATCAACCTTATTAATCAACACAATATGTGGTACTTTGGGATTTAAACTTAAAAAATTTTCATAATCTTTAATATCATCGTAAATACTAGCTACAAATAAAATCACATCACAATCAGCAATGCTTTTAATCGCTAAATCAATCATAAGCTGATTCATAACCTTAGAGCTTGCATGCAAACCTGGTGTATCTATAAAAATAAGCTGATGATTTTCATGCATTATGATTGCATTAATCTTTCTTCTTGTAGCGTTTTGCTTATGAGAAACCATAGCAACTTTTTCTTCTAATAAAGAATTTAGGATAGAACTTTTTCCCGCATTAGTTCTACCCACTATGCTTATAAAGCCACTTTTCACAAGATATACCTAGCTAAATCTTTATTTTCTATGATATCTCCAAGCTTAACTTGCACTTTAAAATCGTCTATTTTATATACCTTACCTGCGTATTCATCTGCTTCAAAACTAATATCTTCTAAAAGTTTTTCCACTACTGTATGTAAACGTCTTGCACCAATATCTTGCATTTCTTCATTAGCCTTGCTTGCTATTTTTGCTATTTCTCTAATAGCCTCATCTTCAAAAACAAGCTCTACATTTTCAGTTTTTAAAAGCTCAATATATTGTGTTAGTAATGAATTTTTAGGTCTTGTTAAAATAGCATATAAAGCATCCTCATCTAATGAATCAAGCTCAACTCTTAAAGGAAAACGCCCTTGAAGTTCAGGGATTAAATCACTTGGCTTACTTAGATGAAAAGCACCTGCAGCGATAAATAAAATATGATCAGTTTTTAAAGGTCCAAATTTAGTTTGTATAGTACTACCTTCAACTATAGGAAGTAAATCTCTTTGCACCCCTTCTTTGCTTGGATCTTGGCGGTTTGAATTGGAGCTTGAAACTGCTACTTTATCTATCTCATCGATAAAAATAATCCCTTCATTTTCTGCTCTTCTTAAAGCCTCGCCTTTAATACTTTCCATATCAAGAATTTTCTCACTTGCTTCTTGAGCTAGAGCTATTCTTGCATCTTTTACTTTCATTTCTTTTTTAACTTTTTTATTACCCACACCAATAACTTTTACTATATCTTGCATAGCACCCATTTCAGGTGGTAAATTTGGATTAGTATCAAACACGCTTTGTGAAATTTCAACTTCTATTGTACTATCATCTAAATCACCAGCTTTTAATTTCGCGCGCATTTTTTCTAAAGAATTTTGATATTCTTCTTGTTTTTCTTCACTAACACCCTTTGGTAAAGGCGGTAAAAGTTTTTCTAAAATCTTATTTTCTATAAATTCATTAATCTTTTCTTTGTTTTTTTCTTTTTCTTCATTTTTTACTAAATTTAAAGCAGCATTAGCTAAATCTCTAACCATGCTTTCTACATCACGCCCAACAAAACCAACTTCAGTATATTTACTTGCTTCAACTTTTACAAAAGGAAGTCCCATCATCTTAGCAAGCCTTCTTGCAATCTCTGTTTTACCAACCCCAGTTGATCCTATCATTAAAATATTTTTTGGCATGATATCATCTTGAAGTTCAGAGCTAAGCTGCATTCTTCTATAACGATTTCTTAAAGCAATTGCTATGATTTTTTTGGCATTTTTTTGCCCAATTACATAATCATCTAAAAATTTCACAATCTCTTTTGGAGTTAAATTCATTTATCATCCTCAATTACATAAGTTTTAATATTTGTATTAGTATAAATGCAAATTTCACCAGCTATTTGCAAGCTTTCTTTGACTAATTCCTCTTCATCTAAACTTGAGTGTTTAGCTAAAGCTCTTGCAGCAGAAAGTGCATAATTACCCCCACTACCAATAGCTGCTATAGCGCCATCTTCAGGCTCAACTACATCTCCAGTTCCTGAAAGTAAAAATATATGATCTCTATCCAATACTAGCATCATTGCTTCAAGTTTTCTTAGATATTTATCCTTACGCCATTCTTTCGAAAAATCTATTGCAGCTTTTAATAAATCACCCTTAGAACTAGAAAGTAATTTCTCAAACATATCAAAAAGATTAAAAGCATCAGCAGTGCTTCCTGCAAAGCCTGCTAATACTTTTCCATTATTTAATTTTCTAATTTTAACTGCATTGTTTTTTAAAACAGTATTTCCAAAACTTACTTGTCCATCTCCGCCAATTACAGACTTATTTTTACCTTTATAAGCTAAAATTGTAGTTGCGTGAAACATTATTCTCCTTTAACTTCTAGCTTAAATACAGCATGAATCGCATGACCTAATTTTGCTGAAATTTCATGCACACCAAGTTCTTTTATAGTATCACATTCTAAGCTTTTTTTATCAAGCTCTATGCCTTTTTGCTCTTTTAGTGCATGAGCGATTTCATCTTTAGTAACCCCACCAAACAAGCTTCCATTAGCTCCCACAGGCTTAGCTATACAAATAGTGATTTTAGATAATTCTTCTTTTATTTTTTCCAAATTTGCAAGCTCAAATCTTAAATTTTCTGCCTTTTTCTTTTGCTCTGCTTCATATTGTTTTAAAACTTCATGTGTAGCAGCCTTAGCAAAACCTTTGGCAATTAAAAAATTTTGTCCATATCCATCTTTTACTTCTTTAACTTCTCCTGCTTTTCCTAAGCTTTTTACATCTTTAATCAATAATACTTTCATTGTTTTCCTTTTTTAAAATTTTCTTCCATTTTTACCTGCGATGATAAATCTTAAAGCATTTAATCTTATAAAACCTGCTGCATCTTTTTGATCATACACAGCATCTTCTTCAAAAGTGCAATAAGCCTCACTAAATAAGCTATCATTCGCACTTTCTCTGCCTATTACCATTACATTACCTTTATATAATTCAAGTTTAACTTTACCATTTACATATTTTTGTGACTCATCAATTAAGGCTTGAAGCATTAATCTTTCAGGTGAGAACCAATAACCATTATAAATCAAACTTGCATATTTTGGCATCAATTCATCTTTTAAATGCGCTGCTTCTCTATCAAGAGTGATGCTTTCAATAGCTCGGTGCGCTTTTAAAAGTATACTTCCACCTGGAGTTTCATAACAACCTCTACTTTTCATACCCACATAGCGATTTTCAACAATATCAAGACGACCTACACCATGTTTTGCACCAAGCTCGTTAAGTTTTGCTAAAAGCTGCGCAGGAGTCATTTTTTCTCCATTAATAGCACACAAATCACCTTTACTAAACTCAAGCTCTATCACTTCGCTTTCATTTGGAGTTTCTTTTAAATCTTTCACCCAGCGCCACATATCCGCTTCAGGTTTAGCCGCAGGATCTTCAAGCACTAAACCCTCATAAGAAATATGCAATAAATTTGCATCCATAGAATAAGGTGACTTACCTGGCTTTTTAGCTATATCAATACCATGTTTTTGTGCATAAGCTAAGAGTTTTTCACGGCTATTTAAATCCCATTCTCTCCAAGGAGCAATGATGGCTAAATTTGGATTTAGCGCCAAAGCACCTAATTCAAAACGCACTTGATCATTTCCTTTACCTGTTGCCCCATGACTAATAGCATCTGCTTTTGTTTTATTTGCTATTTCTACTAAAGCTTTTGCTATCAAAGGTCTTGCTATACTTGTACCTAGTAAATATTCTCCCTCATAAATAGCATTTGCTCTAAACATAGGAAATACATAATCTTTTACAAATTCATCTTTTAAATCTTGAATAAAAATATTTTCTTCTTTTACACCCAAAGAAAGCGCTTTTTTTCTAGCAGGCTCAAGCTCTTCACCTTGTCCAATATCTGCTGTAAAAGTTACCACTTCACATTTATACTCATCTTGTAACCATTTTAAAATTATACTTGTATCAAGTCCACCAGAATATGCTAAAACCACTTTTTTGATATCTTTTTTCATTGTCTTTCCTCTTTGTAAAAATAATTTTAAAATTTAACGAATTTAGCTTAATATAATGTAAAATATTTAGACATTTTATAACATTTTCTTGTATTTTTTGATAAAATATTTTTATGAGAATAGATAAGTTTTTAAATGTAGTTAACATTACTAAGCGTCGTGCTATTTCAGAGGATATGTGCAAAAGTGGCGTAGTAAGTATAAACAATCAAGTGGTTAAAGCTAGTAAAGAAGTAAAAATTGGCGATGAAATAAGCATTAAATTTATAGAATATACCAATATTTATAAAGTTTTAGACATACCAACAACTAAAAGTATACCAAAAGCTATGCAAGAAAAATATGTGGTAAAAATTCAATGAAAGAAATGATTTTAAGTCAAAATGAGCTTTATAAGCTTTGTGAAATTTTACCTAAAAATGGAGTTATTTTACTTCAAGGGGATTTAGCAAGCGGTAAAACCACTTTGGTGCAAAATTATGCTCAATTTCTTGGAGTAGAAAAAACGCTTAATTCTCCTACATTTTCTATCATGCAAGCATATGATTTTCAACAAGGTAAAATATATCATTACGATATTTATCAAGAAGGTTTTGATGGACTTTTAAAAAATGGCTTGATTGAAAATTTTTTTGAAGAGGGTTTGCATTTGGTAGAGTGGGGTGATGAAAAATTAAAAAAATACTTAGATAAATATCAAATTTTTAATATAATTTTACAAATCATTCCTTATGAAAATAAAAGAAAGTATATAATACATGAGTAAGCTAGAAGCTAGAAATTTAGAAAAAATCATTAAAAAAACAAAAATCATACACGATGTTTCACTAGAAGTACAAAGCGGAGAAGTTGTGGGGCTTTTAGGGCCTAACGGAGCAGGAAAAACTACAAGTTTTTATATGATATGTGGGCTTATTTTGCCAACAAGTGGACAGGTGTTTTTAGATTCACAAGATATCACAAAAGAACCGCTTAATAAAAGAGCAAAGCTTGGCATTGGGTATTTACCTCAAGAAAGTAGTGTTTTCAAAGACTTAAGCGTAGAAGAAAATTTACTTTTAGCTGCCCAAGTAATATATAAGGATAAAAATTTATTAGAACAAAAGATAGAACAAATGCTAGAATTACTTAGCATAGAACCTATTAGACACAGAAAAGGTATGAGTTTAAGTGGGGGTGAAAGAAGGCGTTGTGAGATAGCAAGATCACTTATGTGTGATCCTAAATTTTTACTTCTTGATGAACCATTTGCTGGGGTTGATCCTATCGCAGTGAGTGAAATTCAAAGCTTGATTAATGACTTAAAAGCTATGAATATAGGTGTTTTAATCACCGATCATAATGTAAGAGAAACTCTAGCAATTTGCGATAGAGCTTATGTGATTAGAAGTGGAAGGTTGCTAGCTAGTGGCAATGCTAATGAAATTGCGCATAATGAAGATGTTAAAAAATACTATCTTGGAAGTGAGTTTAGACTTGAATAATGCTTAAACAAAAAACCTCTATAACACAAAAAGCAAAACTATCACAAACCTTAAGATCTTGGCTTCCTATATTGCAAGCTAATATTGAAGATCTAAAAGAAAGCTTAGATGAATTTGCTAAAGAAAATCCTTTTATAGAGATCAAAGAAAACTCAAGCATTACAAACAATCAAAACAAGTATTATCAAGAATATTTTAGTAAAAATACCACCACGCAAATGATTGATGCAAAAAGCTTGGAAGTAAAAAATGTGTATGAACTTTTAAGCGAGCAAATCATACCACCATTTTTTCCTACTAAAAAATCCCAAACCATTGCTGAAAAAATCATAGAATGTTTAAATCATGAAGGTTATTTTGAGTATGATGAGGAAATTTTAGGTGAATTTAATCCTTTAGAAGTAGAAAAAATCAGACAAAGATTTAAATATCTTGATCCCGTTGGAGTAGGAGCAAAAGACAATCAAGAAGCTTTTATTTTTGCATTAGAGCATTTTGACTTAGATGATGAGCTTTATGAGTTTTGCAAAATGTTGATTTTAAATTTAGAAAATGCAAAAGATTTTATCAAAGATCCTTTGTATAAAAAGGCTATAGCGATAATTAAAAAAATCTCTATTCCACCTTTTTTAGAGTATTTTGAAGAGAGCATGGAAATCATTCCTGATATATTTATTTATCAAGAAAATGGTGAAATTAAAATTAAAATCAATGATGATTATTACCCTGAAATTGCTTTTGAAGCAGATGGTTTAGATCATGAGTTTTTAAGTACTTATTTAAAAGATGCTAAAAATTTAATCGATGCACTAGCTATGCGTAAAGCTACCCTTTATAAACTAGGACTTATGATTATAGAATATCAATATGATTTTTTCATGGGTGGGGATATCAAACCTATGCAACTTAAAGATTTAGCACAAGATCTTGAAAGAAATGCTTCTACTATCTCAAGGGCAATTGCAAATAAATACTTAAGTTGTGATAGAGGTTTAATACCCTTAAAGTCTTTCTTTACCACCGCAGTTGATGATGGTGAAACTTCTAATGCAACTATTAAAGATTTTCTTAGTAATTTAATTAAAAAAGAAAATCCTAAAAAACCTTTGAGTGATTTAAAAATTCTTGAACTCACTCAAAAAGAATTCCCAAGTGTACAACTAGGGCGTAGGACAATCACTAAATATCGTATGCAACTTGGCATAGGAAGCTCAAGCGAGCGTAAAAAATTATATGAATTAATGTAGGAAAAGATGAATTTAGAAAGTATTTTTGAAAAAACCATAAAACAAAATGTACGTTTAGTAGCAGCTAGCAAGTATGTTCAAGATGAGCAAATTCGAGAGCTTTTTAAGCAAGGTGTTGTAGAGTTTGGAGAAAATCAAGTCCAAGCTTTAGCTTTAAAAAAAGAAAAACTTCAAGACTTAGAAATCAAGTGGCATTTTATAGGTAATCTTCAAAGTAATAAAATCAATCTTTTAATCAAACAAAACCCATTACTTTGGCAATCTTGCAATGGCTTAAAAATCGCCAAAGCTGTAGATAAAAGACTTGATTATAAATTAGATACTTTATTAGAAATAAATACTGCCAATGAAAGTTCTAAAAGTGGCATAGAGCAAAATAAGGCCATAGAAGAGTATTTGCAAATACAAGAAGAGTGTAAAAATTTAAACCTTATAGGTATTATGTGTATAGGTTCTATGGATGAGGAAAAAGTTCAAGAAAGTTTTGAGCAAACTTTTAAAATCTATGAAAATTTACAAAAACACGGGGCAAAAATTTGCTCTATGGGTATGAGTGGGGATTTTGAACTAGCTATAAAATGTGGTTCAAATATGGTGCGTTTGGGGAGTATTTTATTTAAATAAACCCCATTTGCTTTGCTTTTTCTATCATAAAATCTGCACCATTTTCGCTTTCTAATCCTTGCAAAGCTAAAGATTTTTCTTCTAGTGAGAAATTTTCTACCAAATTTAAAAATTGATGTTTTTCTTCTTGAGTTAAAATTTCACATAAATTACGCTCTTTTAAACACAAAGCATTAAAATACTGATGATTTTTAGCCGCATATGGATAAGGAATAAAAATACAAGGAAGTAAATTTGCACTAAGCTCAAAAAGACTACTTGCACCTGATCTTGATATGGCTAAATCTGCTTTAGAAATTTTATCTATAATGTTTTTATCAAAGTCAAAAAGCTCTACATTGACATTTAAATCCTCATAAGCTTTTTTACATCTTTCATAATCATTCTTACCACATTGGTGAATGATATTTATGCCTTTTTCTTTAAAGTATAAAGCATTTTCTAAGGCAAGATCGTTTATAAATTTAGCCCCTTGAGATCCACCAAGAAAAATAATATTTTTTAATTCTTTTCTCACTCTTGCTTTTTGTGAAAAAATTTCACTAATAGGATAAGGACAAAAGAAAGTATTTGCTTTATTAACTTGATCATCAAAAGCAGTAAAAAAAGCTTTAGAAAAAGGCTTTAAAAGTGAATTTAAACTTCCCATTTTTGAATTTTGCTCATGGATTAAAAGTGGGATATTTGCCATTAAAGCACCAAAAGCACCTGGAGCACTGCTATATCCACCCACACTAAAAACTGCTTTAATATTATATTCTTTTAAAATTTGTTTTGTTTTTCTTGCAAGTTTTACAATATGCAAAAACGATTGAACCTTAGCCAAGCCTTTTTTATTAACAACGCCTTGAGAACTTAGAAAGTATTTTTTATAAAAGCCATTTTCATTTTCAAACCAAAGTCTATCTTGGCCATTTTCACTTCCTATATAAATGCATTCTACACCTTGTTTTCTTGCACTTTGCAATAAACATCTAGCTATAGCTAAATGTCCTCCTGTGCCTCCACCTGTAATTGCTATCATTTATCCTCTTTATTTAGCTTTTCTTCCAAAATAGCAAGTCTTGCTTCTAATTTAGCGATTTTTTCTTCATAATCAATCTTACCATGTTCTTTAATATAAGCAGGTATACCAATAGCTGTTAAATTTGACCCAACATCTTTTAATACAACTGCATTTGAACCTATTTTTGCATTTTTACCTATGGTAATATTGCCTAAAATTTTAGCACCAGAACCTATGATCACGCCATCTTCTATAGTAGGGTGTCTTTTGGTATTTTTATCTAAACTCGTTCCGCCCAAAGTAACACCTTGATAAATCAAAACATCATCACCTATAATAGAAGTCTCACCAATCACAACCCCACTTGCATGATCTATAAATATCCTTCTACCTAGCGTAGCTCCAGGATGCAAATCAACCCCTGTTAAAAACTGAGAAATTCCACTAATAATCCTTGCTATTTTTTTAAAACCTTTTTGGTAAAAAAAATGCGCAAAGCGATAATTTACCACTGCCCAAACACCAGGATAGTTAAAAACTAATTCCACACAAGATCTATATGCAGGATCTTTTTGCTTTGGCATAGAAAAATCTTCTTTGATTAGTTTAAAAATATTCATTTAGAACCTATGCTTTTTAAATATCCATTATCATTTAAAAATAAATAAATTTCACCCAAAATATGCTTTTTTTGATTTTCATTAACAAGTTTTGAAGCATAAATTTTTTCATTAATATTATCCATAATTGCATGAATATCATAGTCAAGATCTTCTAAGGTATCTAAAATAGATTGAGCCTCTAGCACGCTTTCTACTTCAAAACCCTTTTCATTAATACTTATACAAGCTTCGGTTGGATGTGTAAAAAGATTATGCTTCATACCAAGGACTTCTTGATAAGCTCCTACTAGGAAAAATCCTAAAAAATAATCTTCAGCTTCTACATCAATATCATGTAAAAACAAAGGATTATCTTTAGAATAAGAAATTTCTCCATCACTATCACAAGTTATATCCCATATACTTGCACTTCTTGTAGGTTTTTTATTGAGTCTATCAAGTGGCATGATAGGGAAATTTTGCTCCAAACCCCAAAAATCAGGTAAAGACTGAAATACTGAAAAATTCACTAAATATTTTTCTTGTACTTCATTTTGCAAACTCGACAAATCAGCTTGATCACCCACTAAAGAAATAGCTTTTCTCATAATCAAATGCACTAAAATTTCACTATTAGAGCGATCTTGTAAATCCACATAACCCAAATCAAACAAGGTTAAAATACTCTCCATATGATCAATACTATCATGTAAATACTCAAGCGCATTAGAAGCTTTAATGTTTTTATACAAATCATAAAGTTCATCAATAAGTTTTGGATTTTTATCTTTTAATAAAAGCTTACTTTCTGTGTATTCTTGAGAAAAAAGCTCTAAAACAGGTGCTACCAAAACAGCATGATTAGCCGCTACAAAACGCCCACTTTCTATAAAAATATCAGGCTCTAAATCTTTTTTTTGTTCTGCTATGCTTTTTAAAATAAATACAACATCGTTTGCATACTCACTTAAGGTGTAATTTCTGCTTGTTTCGTTTTTAAACTGAGAGTATTCTACTGCTAAACCCCCGCCAAGATTAATAGCTTTTAAATTTTTTGCACCCATTTTTCTAAGCTCAGTGTAGATATTACCCGCTTCATTTAAAGCTTTTTTCAAAGGATGAATTTCAGTAATTTGTGAGCCTAAATGAAAATGTATCATAGTAAATTGATCTAAAAGCTTATTAGCTTTTAAAAGATTTACCGCTTCAATAAGCTCAGTAGATGTTAAACCAAATTTTGAATTTATACCACCACTTTTTGCCCAAATTCCTACTCCAGCTGAATGCAAGCGCACTCTTAAACCTATATTTGGCTTTGGTTTAAAACGATTTTTAGCAATTTCAATCATTGCTTCAAGCTCATTAAGCCCTTCCATAGTTAAAGTGATATTATGACCCATTTCACACGCTATAAAGCCCATATTTATGAGTTCTTTATCTTTAAAACCATTGACTGTTATAGGAGCGCCTTCATTATTATAAGCCATAGCTAGTAAAAGCTCAGCCTTACTTCCTGCTTCTAAACCATAGTTATATTCTTTACCTAGATTAACTAAATTTTTTACAAAACCTGGGTATTGATTGACTTTTAAAGGATACACAGCATTAAAAGAACCTTTATAGTTAAATTCTTTTTTTGCTTTGGCAAATTTATTATAAATTTGCTCAATTTGCTTATGGATTAAATGAGGAAAACGAAGCAATAATGGCCCCTTATAACCATCATCACGCAAAGTATTTACTATATCTATAATGGCAGGTTTTTTACCATGATTTACACATACTTTGCCATTTTCGATGATAAAATTATTCGCACCCCAAATATTAATACCATAATCAATCATAACTCATTCTCCAAATTTGCTAATTTTATATTTTTATTTTCTTTACTATCTAAATTTTTATAAAAAATCTCTTCTTTTTGCATTTCATCTTCACCTATACACAAAAAGATTTTAGCATTAGCATTATCTGCTTGGTTTAAATGCTTTGCAAGTTTTTTTGCTTCATAGCTTAAATATACCTTATGTTTTTTTCTTAAAGTATTTGCTAATTTAAAAATAGTATCTATATAAGCTTCATCCATAGCACAAAGATAAATTCCTTCTCTTGGCTTTACACTTTGTTTTTGCTCTAAAATAGCCATAATCCTTTCTATACCCATAGCAAAACCCACGCCATAGCCACTTTTACCATCTAAGTATTCAATCAATCTATCATATCTTCCACCACCTGCCACAGCAGCCTTTGCACCGATTTCATCGCTAACAAACTCAAATGCACTTTTAGAATAATAATCAAGCCCACGCACTAATTTCTCATCACATTCAAACTCAACATCATTTTCTTTTAAAAGTTTTTGTAATTTTTCATAATCTTTTTTACAACATGGGCATAAATTTTCACTTAGTTTTGGTGCATTTTTGATTAAACTTTGACAATGATCATTTTTACAATCAAGCACTCTAATAGGGTTTAAATCTTTTCTTCTTAAACAATCCTCACAAAAACCTTCTTTAGAATTTAAAAAAGCTATGAGTTTTTCTTTATATACACCCATACATTCTTTACAGCCTAAAGAATTAATCTTCAAACTTGTGTGAATTTCTAAGCGTTTAAAAATTTCATTTAACATTAAAATAATACTCGCATCCTCATACACACTTGCTATACCAAAGCTTTCTACTCCAAATTGATGAAATTCACGTAATCTTCCTTTTTGTGGTCTTTCATAGCGAAACATAGAGCCATGATAAAACCATCTTTTAACACTTTGAGCCTTATCCATTTTAGCTTCTATGTATGATCTTACCACTCCAGCTGTCCCTTCAGGCCTCAAGCACACATCATTGCCTGCTTTATCAATAAATTCATACATTTCTTTGCCAACTATATCAGAGCTTTCCCCAACACTTCTTTTAAAAAGCTTAGTAAGTTCTAAATGCGGACAATTAATAAAAGTAAAACCATAGTTTTTAGCTACTTCTTCACAAGTTTTTACTACTTTTTCATAAAGAACAGCTTGGTCATCTTGTAAATCTTTCATTCCTTTTAAAGCATTAATCATCTATAAATTCCTTAATCTTTTCATGTAAATTTTCAATACTCAAAGAAGCATCTAATTTTAAAATTTTTATATCTATCTTAGTTTTTAAAAACTCTAAAGTTTCTTCTAAAGCTTTTTGTATATTTAAAAAATACTCAATCCCTCTTTTTTCAATACTATCTAAATCTTTTTTAGAAAGTCTTTGCTCAATAAGCTCTTTAGAACCATGCAAAAACACAACCTTTTGTGGAAAAACTCCACCTGTGGCAAAAGAATTTAACTCAAATAAAATATTTTGATCAAAATCACATCTTGCATAAGCCATATTAGAAATAAAACTACGATCTGAAATGATAAATTTGTTTTTATTTTGCGCTAAATGCATGTCGATTAAATTTGCTCTATCTGCTAAAAAAAGCAAAAGCTCAGCCTTTTTAGAAAATTGCATTTTACTTTCTAATAAAATTTTTCTCAAATGCACCCCAAGCTCACTTCCACCTGGTTCTTTAGTAAAAAATGCATTATGAAAATATTTTTTCAAAAGCTCTATTTGCGTGCTTTTACCCACACAATCAACCCCTTCAAAAGCTATATACAATCTCTCTCCTTTAATAAAGGTATAATTTCTTTTGGCACAAGCTTACTCACATCGCCATTATGCATACAAATTGATCTTACTATGGAGCTTGAAATAAAAGAATTTTTTAAATTTGGCATAAGATATAAAGTTTCAAAATCTTCCCAAAGCATGTGATTTGCATAACCAAGTTGTAATTCATACTCAAAATCACTCACCGCTCTTAAGCCTCTTATAATGATATTTATTTGCAAATTTTTAGCAAGATCTACTAGTAAGTTATCAAAAGTTGTAATTTTAACATTTTTTAAGTCTTTTGTAGTAATTTTTACCATTTTTTCTCTATGCTCTAAGCTAAACATAGGCTTTTTATTCTCACTTTTAGCTATGGCAACGATTACTTCTTCAAACATCTTGCTAGCTCGAATGATCACATCTAAATGTCCATTAGTGATAGGATCGAATGTCCCTGGGTATATACAACTAGCCATCATTGCCACCTTTGATATAAATTATGCTCAATATTTGCTAGATCAAGCCATTTTCCTATGATAAAATCATATAGTTTTTCCAAATTATCAATCTTAGCATAACTTGCCATTACAGGAGGAGCGATGATAACTCCATAGCTAGAAAGTTTAGCCATTTGTTCTAAATTTAAAGTAGAATAGGGCATTTCCCTTACCCCAAGTATGAGTTTTTTACGTTCTTTTAAAGCCACTCCTGCAGCTCTTGTAAGTAAAGTATCATTTATACCACAAGCAATTTTTGCCAAAGTATTAATCGAGCAAGGCGTGATAAAAGTCGTTTCTATACCAAAAGATCCGCTTGCAACGCATTGACTAATGTCTTCATTATCTAAAAAATTTACATGTTCAAGCTCAAATTTATCTTTTATGTGTTGCAAAAAGTCTATATTTTCTAAAAGAAAATTTTCTTTTGTAAAGCTTATTTTTGCATTTTTACTTATAATGGCATAAATTTGCCCTTTTTCTCTTAAATGTTTTAATAATAAAAAACCAAGTTCACAAGAACTAGCCCCGCTAATACCTACTAAAATTTTTCTCATTTTAACTCCACATAATTTTTACTAATAACTTTACCATGCACGACTTTTCCATCTTTGTTTTTAAGGCGAATTCTTTGGTTTAAATTTCCACTTTGCAAGGCTTTTAATTCTATTATCATGCTTAAATCCCCATCTTTGATAACCCCATAAACAGAATCATTTCTTTGTATAAGGGTTTTGGTTTTAAACATATTATATTTTAAAATCATATTTTCTCTTATATTGCTTTTGGCTATTAAATTTGCGATTTCATCTTTTTTTAATACACCTTGAGGAGCTTTATCAAAAGGAATTTTTAAAATTTTAAAACTAGCAGGACTTAAATTTTCATTGCGCGCAATAGGGCGTGTGGTTTGTAAAACTTCTAATTTTGCCTTTAAAAAATACTTAAAAAATATATTTTTTTTAAACTGCTCTGGAGTTTTAAATTCAGCCTTTATAAAACCATCTGCTCTATCAAAATTATGATTACCCAGCTTTAAAAAAATATATTGATTAAAATCAGCAGGCAAACTTGATTGAGTATTAAGATCTAAAGAAATGATTTCTAGTTGCGGATAATTTGTCTTAAATTCTTTAATCAAAGCTAATTTTACTTCATCAAAATTTGAAGCAAAACTTAAAGTATAGAAAAATAAAACTAGAATGATTTGCTTAAAAAACAATACAGCGACCTTTTATAAAAATATATTAATCGTATAATACATTAAAAAAGTTTGATTTTAGTTAAAAGAAGTGGAGCGGGAAACGAGATTCGAACTCGCGACCCCAACCTTGGCAAGGTTGTGCTCTACCCCTGAGCTATTCCCGCATTTTGAAAGTAGAGTGTGATTTTATCAAAACTTTATTTTATTGTCAAGTTTTTAAAATTAAGGAATGTTTTTTGCTTATAGTTATTAAATTTTAAAAAAGGAGTTCTTATGCAAGTAAATGATAAAAATAGTCCGCTAGCCCTAAATAATATGACAAAAATCAAAGAAAAAAACACATCTTCAGATGAATTTCAAGCTACACTTAATGCACTTAAAGACAAAGAAGAAAAAGAGTATAAAAAAGATAGCAACAATGCTTTTAGTAATACAGATTTAAATATAGGTTCGATTTCTAAAGATTATAGCGTATATGCTTGGGAGAAATTACGCCAAAGCAAATACCAAAAAAATGAAGAAAATATCTTAAATAATCTTTTTAAAACCTTAGATAAAGCAAGAAGTTAATCATTCAAAATAGGGTAGTGTAATACCCTATTAAATTTTTAAAACTTTAACTTCTTGATCTTTTGCTAATTTTATGTCATCAATTTGCGTGATTAAAATATGCGTGTTTTCACATAAAGGTTTTAGCATACCTGAGCCAAATTTAGCTTCACTTGGTTTAAAATACCCATCGACTAATTTTCCAAAAGCAAAATCATTTCTTTGGCCTTTGAAATTTAAATCTTTAGTCAATCTTGCTTTATCAAATTCCAAAAGTTCTTTACCATAAAGTAAATTGAGTATATTTTTTGCAAAAATATGCGTTGAAACTAAAGAAGCTAAAGGATTTCCTGGTAGAGCTAGAAAAAGCATATCGCTTTTGCTAAAAAGTTTTACATGCTTACAAAGTTTAGCATTGATTTTTTCAAAAATAGGGCTAAAATCACACTCAAGCAAAGCTTGTTTGATAAAATCAGCCTCACCCACGCTAGCCCCACCACTGCTTATAAGCATATCAAATTCTTTATTTTTTAAAAGCTTTTTATATGCATTTAAATCATCTTTTATAAGTCCTAAATACTCAACATCAGCATAATCTTGCAAAATAGCATAAATTCCAAAAGCATTTGCATTATATATGCTGTATTCATCAGCATTTTCCCAAGGTTCTACAAGCTCATCTCCACTTGAAAAAATTCCAACACGCAATTTTTTAACGACATTTAACTCATAAATTCCTTGAGCAGCAAGCATAGCTACCATACCTGAAGTGATTTTTTGCCCCTTTTTAAACAAAAGCTCTCCAAGCTTTGCTTCCTCGCCTTTAAAACGGATAGCATTGTTTTCTTTAGCATTTTTAGCATTGAGCTTTTCATCTTCAAGCAAAGCTTCTTCAAACATTAAAATAGTATTTGCATTTTGAGGAATTTTAGCTCCTGTCATAATCTTATAGCATTCATTTTTTTCTATAATATAATCATTTTTATCGCCTGCTAAAATGCTTCCTTTTATTTCTAGCAATTCATTTTTATGTGTATAATTTAATGCATAACCATCTAGGGCGGAATTATCAAAAGCAGGTAGGTTTTTTTTCACAAAAACATCTTCATATAAAATACACCCCAAAGCCTGTGTCAAATTTACTTTTTGAAATTCATTTTTTGCTTTGATTTGTTCTTTTAAAAAATCTAAAGTTGTAAAAATATCTCTCATTCTTCAAGCCTTCTTATACTTGCGCCTAGTTTTTTAAATTTTTCTTCTAAATTTTCATACCCTCTATCAAGATGATAAATTCTATGAATTTTACTTGTGCCTTTAGCTGCTAAAGCCGCTAAAATCAAAGCAGAAGATGCGCGCAAATCAGTAGCCATAACATCAGCTCCCAAAAGCTCTTTAGTGCCATTTATAGTAGCAATATGCCCGTTTAATCTTATATCAGCTCCCATTCTTAAAAGCTCACTTACATGCATAAAACGATTTTCAAATAATCTCTCATCAATAATACTTGTACCATTTGCTTTTAAAGCTAAAGCCATAAATTGTGCTTGCATATCCGTTGGAAAACCTGGATATTCGCTAGTTAAAATTTCAACTGGTTTGATTTCTTTAGCAGGATTTATACTAATACTATCTTCATTAATATCAAAGCTAAAACCCATTTGCTCTAGCTTTGCCAAAACTGCGCTAAGATGGCTTGCATTGACTTTTTTTAGAGTGATTTTTGAGTTAGTGATAGCCCCTGCACACAGATAAGTTCCTGCTTCAATACGATCAGGAATGATTTCAAAAGGTTTAAATTCTAAAAGCTCTCCACTTGTGCCATAAATTTCAAGCTCAGAAGATCCTATGCCTTGTATATCAAGCCCAGCTCTAGCTAAAACCTCACAAAGTTGCACTACTTCAGGCTCTTTAGCAACATTTAAAAGTCTAGTTTTACCATGAGCTAGAGCTGCTGCCATGATGATATTTTCACTACCTGTAACAGTGATTTTATCAAACATCACATCAGCACCCTTAAGCTCTCCACTAGCTACTACATAACCTTGTTTAATCTCAATATTAGCTCCCATTTTTTCTAAAGCTAAAAGGTGTAAATCAATAGGACGTTGGCCTATAGCACAACCTCCAGGTAAAGAAACTTCGCAATTTCCAAATCTAGCTAGTAAAGGCCCTAAGGTAAGTATAGAAGCACGCATTTTACGCACGATGTCATATTTTGCTATGGTTTTATTTAAATGTTTTGTATTTATTTTTGCAAAATTGTCTTTAAAAGTATAATTTGCTCCTAAATTTTCAAGCAAAGAAAGTAGAGTGCAAATATCTGCTACATTTGGTAAATTTGAAATTTGAACTTCATTTTTAGCTAAAATACTTGAAGCTATCAAAGGAAGTGCTGCATTTTTTGCACCGCTTATTATCACTTCTCCATTTAATTTTTCAACACCATCAATCTCTAAATAAGTCATTAATTTTCCTTAAAATATATACATAATGATATAATAATATTTTACTACAAATATTATATAAATTAATAAGATTAAAGGTGTTTTTTGGGAGTTTTTCTAGTCATACTTGGTGGGATATTTTGGGCTATAAGTGGGGTTTTGGCTGAGTATTTGTTTAAAAATCATTATTCTGCTGAATGGGTGAGTTTTTATCGTTTGCTTTTTACCGGCATTATTTTAATAATTTTGGGTGCAAAAAATTTCAAATTAAAACTACTAAAGCAAAAACAAGAACTTAGCTCTCTTTTGATTTTTTCTATCTTTGGTTTATTGATAACTCAATATGGTTATTTTAAGGCTATTTATTATACCGATGCAGGAACCGCCACGATGATACAATACAACGCACCATTAATCATAATGCTTTTTATGTGTTTTAAAAATAAAATTTTACCTAAAAAAATAGAACTAATCGCTTTATTTTTAATACTTTTTGCCTTATTTTTACTTATAACAAATGGAGATATTAACAACTTAAAACTTGATATAAGAGGTGTTATTTGGGCTTTTTTTGGAGCTCTTGGAGTGGCGTTTTATTCTTTGAGTGCTAGGCTTATCATAGCAAAATATGGCTTATTTTTAATCATGGGTTTAGCTAGTTTATTTGCTTCTTTTTTGCTTTTTGTATTATTACAAGGAAATATCCCAAAACATGATTTTTCTTTAAATTCCTTTTTGGCTATGAGCGCGATTGTATTTATAGGCACAATAGGGGCTTTTTGTTTATATTTAAAAGGAGTTGAATTAATAGGGGCTTTTAAAGCTAGTATGATAGCTTGTATAGAACCTGTGGCTGCTGCTTTTATGAGTTTTTTATTTCTAGGAACTATTTATAGTGTGATTGATCTTTTTGCTTTTGCTTTGATCATTCTTAGTGTGTTTTTAAATGCTAAAAAACATTAAAATCATTGTATACTTTGCATAGCTTGAGAAAGTATTTGCATGATTTGGCCATATATACTTTGCATTTGTGCATTTAAACTTTGAATTTGAGAATTAATCATTTGAGCTTTTTGCGGATCTTGACTTGATTGTAATTTTGCATTTAATTCTGCAATTTTAGCTTGTATCTTAGCTAACTCGCTATAAAGCTTGCTTAATTGATCTTCAGATTCACTGTTATTTTGATTATCTTTAACACTTTTTTCAAGCTCTTTCACACCTTGTGTAAACTTAAATTCTATAAAATTCTTATTCTCTTTACTTTCTTTTTCTTCTTTTTGAGTGTTTAAAATATAAGGATTAATTTTACTAGCATAATCATTTATTTGCATGATATATCCTTTCTTTAAGGATATATCGGATTTTTTTATAAAAATTTAAGTTCTATCGTGAAGTTTTTTTGCTACTTCTGCAGCTAATTTTAGTTTTTCATTGTCAAAGTGTGTGTAAATTCTTGAAGTATTTAAACTTGCATGGCCTAGTGCTTCTTGGACTAAAACTAAATCTTTTTGTTTTTTATAAAGTAGGGTAGCAAAAGTGTGTCTTAGCATATGCGCTCCGTTTTTTTGCTTGCGAATTCCTGCTTTAAATAAAATTTGTTCTACTATACGCGAAACATAAGCTTGGGTTAAGGCTTTACCATTGCGATTGACAAATAAAAGTCCATCACAAGAAAGATAATTTACCTTTACATCTTTTAAAAGATGTTCTATAAGCTCTTTTTTAATCATCACAACGCGGTATTTATTGCCTTTAGCTCTAATACGTATGATATAAAGATCATTTTCTTCGCTAATGTCTTTTAATTTTATATTAATAGCCTCGCTAACCCTAATTCCTGTAAAAATGATGATTTTAATAATCAAACGATTGCGTATAGTGTTGCTTTTAAAATCTGTATTATCAATAGCATCTAAAAATTTACTCACTTCATCTTCGTTCATATATTCAGGCAGTTTAACTCCTTTAGAACCACTTATACCTGCCCAATTTTTAAGATTAATATCAAAAATATGCGCTTTTTGATCTTCTTCATTTTGTTTATCTAAAAATGCAAAAAAATTAATCACAGCTATGCGATAATTTTTCTTACTCGCATCAGATAAAGAAGCACTAATACTTGCTAAAATTTCGACTAAAAGCTCTTCATCGATTTGTTTTAGCGAATAAAGCTTATAAAATAACAAATACTCATAAAGTTTTTTCAAAGGATTAAAATACGTATTTACACCACTAAGTCCTGCATTTCTTGCTTTTTTTACATAAGCATCAAGCTCTTGTATATTTTTAACACCCTTGCTTAAGGCTAAATTTACTACAGCCAAAGCTTGAGGGTCTTTTAATTCCTTATTTGATAAAGAATTAAGCTTAAATTTCACATATCTACAAAGCCAAAATAAAAAGGACTTTTCAAAATTTTCTTCACAATCTAGAGGATATTTCATCACTCATTCTCCAAGGCTTTCAAAGTAGCCATTTTTGCATGAATATAAGCACTATCAAATAGCTTTTTAGAGCTTTCTTTTACAATTAAACCAAGTTCAGTACAACCCAAAATTACTCCTTGAACCTCCGGAAATTGAGTAATCAAATCATCTAAATATTTTTTTGAGTCTTTATTTATAATACCTTTGCAAAGCTCATTAAAAATAATATCATTAAGCTTTAAAATATCATCATTTTTGGGAATAAAAACTTCGATCTTTGAGTTAATTAAAAGTTGTTTATAAAAATCTTCTTGCATAGTGTATTTTGTCCCTAACAACAATACTTTATTGATATTTTGCTCTTGAAGCTCTAAAAGCATAGCTTTAGCTATATGTAATATAGGAATTTGAATGTTTTTTTGTATATTCTCATAACATTTATGCATAGTATTAGTACAAATTAATATAAAATCAACTCCGCATTTTTGCAAAAGTAGGGCATGTTGGGTTAAAATTTCACTTGCTTTTTGCCAATCATTCTTGCGTTGACATTCTTCTATTTCTTCAAAATCAACGCTAGTTAAAACTATCTTAGCGCTGTGTAATTTTCCTAATTTTTCATTTGTTAATTTATTGATTATTTCATAATAGCTAAGTGTGCTTTCATAACTCATTCCACCTATTAAACCTATGGTTTTCAAACTTTTTTTCCTTTAAAATTAATATAAAAATTATAAAAAAATCTTACTTAAAAAATATCAAGCTATAATTATAAAAACAAAATAGGGTGATAATATGTTTTTTAAGAAAAAAACCGCGCAAAAGCAAGCAAACCAAAGCAATACCTCAAAACAAAATAATACTTCAAATGACTTTGCACAAGAAAAAAGACTTTATGAATTTAGAGAAAATATGAAAAAACTTAGCAAAGATGAAAATAGTGCCAAACTTTTAGCAAGACAACTTTCAAGATTAATCCAAAAATCCAAATAAAACCAAAAATTCCATACAAGCTAAACTTTTATATTTATTTTCCTTTTTACTCATCATTTTAGCTTTTTTAGTCTATAAAAATATTTTAACTTAAACTTAATATATATGTAAAATTATATGATAAATAGTAAAATCTTGAAATTATATATATTTTGTATTGAAAACTATAATTTTCAAACTTTTATATTTATCTGTTCTTTCATAAGTAAAATATATTTTAAAATACCTATATTATAGTATTTTAAAGCATTTTAATTTTTGAGTGAACATAACTTATCCATAAAAAAATAAGTATAATTTTTTGAAAAATATTATAAGTTATTTTATGTAGCTATGAAAGACTAAAGATGTATATTTTTTATTTCAACTAAATTTTAGTTTGTATTTTTACTTAAATAAAATTGAAGTTTAAAAATGTAGATTAGTTATTTTCTTGACTTTTAGGATAATCAAAAAACACAACTTCCCCGCTGTGTTCTTTTATATCTTTAAATTCTTTTATATCAAATTGCATACATAAAATAGCAGAAGTTGGAAAGTTTTCTAAATCTATATGAGCTAAATATTCACAAAGTTCTTGCAATAAAGGATTATGCATAATTAGCACTACCCTACTCTCTTTTAATTCTTTTATAAAATTTAATACATCTTCTAAATTACCATCATAAAAGTTTTTTTCTATCTTGATATCTTTTTCTTTTAAAGAAAAGCTTTTACAAAGTTTTTGCGCTGTTTTTATACAACGCCTAGCAGGACTTGAAATAATGCTTTGAGCTTTAAATTCTAAATCTTTAATCCTATAAATCATAGTTTTTAAATCATCTTTTCCACTAGAACTAAGCTCTCGTTGTAAATCTTGATCGTAGTTTTCTTTTTGAGCCTTAGCATGACGGATAAAATAAATATATTTCATCTTATAACCTTAAATTTACCCAAAACATATCCGCATATAAAGCCAAAAATATGTGCATACCAAGCTATATTTACACCCATAAAAATAGGTACAAAACTCATTAATAATATAGCTACGATAAGCCCTTTAGTAGCAGTTTTATCCAAATATGCATAATATCCCATTAAAACACATATAGCACCACTTGCGCCCACTACGTTTACAAAACTACCATCAAAACTTAAATACACATAAAAAACACTAAGCAAAGAGCAAAGAATTCCGCCAATTAAATAAAGCAAAGCAAATTTAAAGCTTTTTAAGTATTTTTCCAGCATAGAGCCAAATTGAAAAAGTACTATCATATTTAAAATCAAATGAGGCCAATTTCCATGCATAAACATTGAGCTTAGAATTTGCCAGTAAAATCCTTGGAAGAAAAATAAATTTAAACCTAAAATAGCATCTAAATTTAAGGATCCAAAATAAAAATAATTCACAAAGACAAATATCACAATATTTAAAGCGATTAAAAAAGAAGCTATCATTACCCTACTTTGTATTTTTAATAATTATAACAAAAAGCTATTTAAATTCTAGCTTACACATAAAATTCACACTAATAAGATACAATATCGTCAAAAAATAAAATAAGGTTAAAAATGAAAAAACTAGCTTTTGCTTTTTTGATCACTCTAAATACCCTTAATGCAGGTATAGTTATAGCACCTGATTCTTTACCGGTAAATATCAAACAATTTATCAAAGATTATTTTAATGCAGAAATAGGCCTAGTAGAACAAGATGGTTATTCTTATGAGATTTATTTAAGTGATGGAAGTGAGATTGAGTTTTCGCTTAATGGAGAATTTAAAGAGGCTGAAAATTTCAGCTCGTTAAATTATGCGATTTTACCTTTAACAATACAAAATACCATCAAAAATATCTACCCTAATACAGCAATCATAGAAATAGAAAGAAAAATTTCTTATTATAAAATCAAACTAAACAATCAAATGAAGCTTTACATAGACGATAATGGAACAATTTTAAGACAAAAATTTGATGATTAAATGCTTATTTGATTTTACTCAAATAAGCAAGTTTTGAATTTTTCTTCCAAAAAGGTTTTAATTCATCAAAACTTATAAAAACTTCAACTGCTCCTGTTGAATATGGAGCTATCTCATAAGGTTCCCATATAAAATTTAATCCATCTTTTCTTACTTCAAAAATTTCACTCATTTTAAGTTCTTTAATATCAAATAATTCATTTTCACTGTATAAACTTAAAATCTTTTGCTTAATCATATTCTGAAAATCTTCACTTTCTATTTTTAACTCATTTTTTATATTTATAAGTTTCATATCATCAATACTATAAGTTTTTCTTAAAAAATTAGTCATACCATGAGCACCACCTTTATATTCATAAATATTTTTTCCTAAAGAGATAATATGCTCATCTTGGTAAAACATATAAGCTTGAGAAAAAAACTCATTATTAGAAATGTTTTCTTTACTCCATTTTTCAAAGCTTTCTTTTGCTTTTTGTTTTAATGAATTTTTATCTAAATTCTCATTAAAGTCATCAATAATTTTATTTAATTTTTCGTTTTTACTTGTTAATTTTAAAATATCCTCACTAAAGTCAAATTCTATAGTTTTATTAGCATCTAGTTGTTTTTGTTCTTTAAGTGATAGCTGATTAATCATCGTATTTGTCTTGCTGGCTAAAAAACTAAATTCTTTTTTTACTTCATCTATTTTACATAAAGCATCAAATTTATTTTTATGCATATCTTTTAAAACGCAAGTTCCAAAATCTGCTATATCTATATAATACTCATCATTCTTAGCACTACCCCAAAAACTATATTGTTTTTGTTTTGTTTGGACAAAACCATAACTAGTGTTACTTTTAATGGAACTATATAAGTGAATATCAAATTCCTTTCCTTCTAAAATATTTAATGTAAATGTATTTTCATTATATGCATATAAACTCACACATAAACCTAAATTTAATATTATTTTTTTAATCATTCAATCCCCTTCTTGTGTTCTTATAATTAAACTTTTTGGTAGTTTAAAATACTCAATCCATTCTTGTTCTTTTTGTCTCATTTGTCCTTGATCTACCTCATGATCATAACCTTGCAAATGAAGCATAGCATGTATAAAAAGTAATGCCATTTCTTCTTCATTGCTGTGTTTATATTCCATTGCTTTTTTACTTACTTCATCTAAATTTATCACAATACTACCAAGCAAATTTTCACAATTTTGCACTAAAGGAAAAGACAAAACATCTGTAGTTTTATCTACTCCTCTTTGGTTAAGATTAATTTCATGCATGGTTTTTTCATCTACCAAAACAAGTTCTATATTTTGATCACTCATTTTTTGAGCAATTTTTTCAAGAAAAGAAATATCCATTTCTTCTTCGCAAAAAATCATTATTATCCTTTTGATTTTATAATTTCAAATTATATCAAAATTAAGGAAAAGTATGAAAAAAGCTCTTTGTATTATAAGTGGTGGTATGGATAGTACTTTATGTGCGTATTTAGCCAAAAAAGAAGGATATGAAATCATTGCTTTGCATTTTGATTACAATCAACGCACCATGCTTAAAGAAAGAGAATGTTTTAATAAAATTTGTGAAAAACTTAACATAAAAACAAAATATATTTTAGATGTTTCATTTATAGCAAATATTGGTGGTAATTCTTTAACGGATTTAAATTTAGAAATTCCCAAAGAAAAGCTACACGAAAAAGAAGTTCCAAATACTTATGTTCCTTTTAGAAATGGTATTTTTTTATCTATTGCAGGAGCCATAGCTGAAAAAGAAAAATGCGAAAGTATTTTCATAGGAGTAGTACAAGAAGATAGTAGTGGTTATCCTGATTGTAGTGCAAATTTCATACAAAAAGCAAGTGAGTTTATCAATGAAGGCACAACAAAAACTTGTAATGTTACAATTAAAACCCCATTAGTTCATCTAAGCAAAGGACAAATAGTTGAATTAGCTTTAAAAGAAAAGGTAGCCTTAGAATACACTTGGTCTTGCTATGAAAGAGAAGATAAAGCTTGTGGCAAATGTGATAGTTGTTTATTAAGATTAAAAGGCTTTAAAGAAGCCCATATGAAAGATTTTATAGAGTACATTTAAAATTTACTTTCATTTTATTTTTGTTTGTATAATAGATTTTACAAATTAAAAAAGGAGAATTAATGAAAAAAATACTACTTGGTTCATTTTTAGCTGCTTCAATTTTAGCAAGCAATGCTTTAAGTAAAGAATTTATTCTAGATAAAGCTCATACAAATGTAGCTTTTAAAATCAAGCATTTGCAAATTAGTAATGTAAATGGAAATTTTAAAGATTATGATGCAGTGGTTGATTTTGATAGTACTAAATTTGAATTTAATAAACTTCAAGCAAATGTAAAAGTTGCTTCTATAAATACTGAAAATAAAGCAAGAGATACCCATTTACAACAAGATGATTTTTTCAAAGCAAAAACTCACCCAAACATCACTTTTACTATGAGCAAATATGAAAAAATTTCTAATGAAAAAGGTAAGATGTATGGCTCTTTAAATATTGCTGGTGTAAGTAAAGATATTGTTTTAGATACTGAAATTGGTGGGGTTATTAAAACAGATAGTGGTAAAGAAAAGGCAGGATTTACTTTACAAGGACAAATTAAAAGAAGTGATTTTAAATTTGCTCCAGATACCTCTAGCTTAACACTTAGCGATGAAGTACAAATTAGCATCGAAGCAGAAATTAACGAAAAATAATTTAAAAAGCATTTTACAATAAAGTAAAATGCTTTAACTTAATTTATTTAGCTAACCAACCTTCTTTTTCCCATACTTTTTGCGCTTCTTTGCTTTGTGTAAATTCTATAAATTCAGTTACTTTTGGATTTTTTAAACCTTTTTGTGTTGGTACTATTTCAGCAGCTCTATAAATAATTGAGTTTTTATCTGCTTTTATAAATTTATTTTCTTTCTCACCAACTGCTTTAATCCAATGTGTCCAAATGATTAAAGCATCGATATTTGGATTATTTTTCCACTCATCAACTGCTGCTTTTGAATTCTTAGCATACACTTTGATGTTTTTTCTAAGTTTTTCTAGATTTTCGATTTTTCCTGTTTTTAAAGCCATATCTTCATACAAGCCAACCTGCCCTGCTCCATCAACTACCATAACATTAACACCATCTTTTAAAAGGTCTTCAAATTTTTTAATTTTTTTAGGGTTATTAGCTCTTACTATCATACCTGAACCTCTAGCATTTAAAACTTGAACATCTTGTATTTTGATTTGTTTTGACATAGCTTTAACAAATCCATCCATCATAGATGTGTTACCAGAATAAATGATATCAGCATCCATTTTAGCTTGTTTGATCCATTTAGGTGTTGGCCCTGCATTAACGATAACTTTTTCTCCGCTTTTTGCTTCAAATTGTTTAGCAAGTTCTTTTAAAACAGGAGCTGGACCGCCTGGGCCATAAACTAAAATTTCAGCATTCAATGCAGCTGCAGCAAATAAACTTAAAAATAAAAATTTTTTCATATTTTTCCTTTAAATTAATAAAATAAAATTAGAAATATAGCTTTTTAAAGTATATATTTTTTTAATCAAATAAATTAATATTTTTTTCATAGACAAAAAAACATTCTAAAAAGTCTTCTATGTTTTCTTTTATCAAGCAATATCTAAAGTCAAGAAAATTTTTTAATTCTTTTAAATTTGTATAAGAAAAATCACAAAATAAAGAATTTTTTAATGCGGTTTTAAAACCCTTAGTGTCTTGAAGTTTTTGTGCTATAAAGTCAAAATCCTCATCATTTTCCACGAGTAAAATCACCCTAGAGCTACCTCCAAAAGCACAAATTTCATTTTTTGAGTTTAAAAAATAGGCTTTAAAAAGTTCTAATTTTTTATCATTAAAACTAAAGGGTAATTTTTGACTTTCTATAAATTCAATAAAACTAGCAAAAATATCTGCATAAAAAAATGCAAATTTTAAATCTTTAAAATACAAATTTTTACAAAGCAAACTCGTTTGAAATAAAGATTTTGAGCCTAAAATTTCATATTTACAAGCTTTTAATGTATGAAAATTTGATTTTAATTTTAAAATAAATTTTTCATCATCAGAACAAAAGAAAGTTTTTTCTTTAGAATTTTTTAAAAGATCAAAATCTAATAAAATATTTGAATTTAAGGCTTTAAAATTAAAGGCTTTTGAAAATTTTAATTCTATATGATTACAACATATAAATTCATAAGATTTTTCTTCGCATAAAAATCTAAAAAGCCTAAAAATAGCTTCTTCAAGATCATCAACTTGAAGATAAAACACATCTTTATCTTCAAGATTTAATTTCTCCTCGCTCACTATAACATAAGCTCCAAGTTTTATAGCAAAACTAGCTTGTTCATTATTCTTAGCAAAAAATACACTTGCTTGTTTGACTTTGTTTAAATCTATACTAAAATCATAAACACTAGAAGTTGCTCCATAGTTTAAAACTTGGGCATTAACAAGCTCAATAAAATTAGAAATATTCATCTAGCCTATTAAAGCTCCATTTTCTATAAAACTTTGTGGGCTAATTAAAACTAATTTACCATTTTTTTCTGCACTTAAAATCATACCTTGGCTTTCATGGCCAAAAATTTTAGCTTTTTTTAGATTGGTAATGACACAAACTTGCTTACCTATTAACTCACTAGCTTTATAAAATTTAGCAATACCCGAAAGCACTTGTCTTAGTTCGCCATTTTCAAGTTCAAGTTGAAATTTTAAAAGCTTTTCACTGCCCTCTATATTTTGACAATCTTTTACTAATGCTACTTTAATTTCAATTTTTTTAAAATCATCAATTTTAATTTGAGCTAAACTTGGCTTCTCTTCTACTTTTTCTTCTTTTTTGTTTTCTTGTGTTAATTCAACTTTTGGAAATAAAGCTTCACATGCACTTGATTTTAAATTGCATAATTGATTATTTAAAATTAGTTTTTGATAGTTTTCGTTTGAAATTTCAAAATTTAAAGCTTTGGCAATTTTTAAAGCTGTTTTTGGCATAGCAGCTGAAAGTAAAATAGTAACTTTTGTTAAAATATTAGCACATAAAGCCACTAAGGCATTAGCTTTTTGCATTTGATCATTTTTAATTAAATTCCAAGGCTCATACTTACTAATACTTAAATTTGCTAAAGATAAAGCCTTAAAAAGCTCTTCTAAATAGCGATTTGGCTGGATATTTTCTAAAGCATTGATTGCATTATCTAAATACTCTTTACATTCATTTAATTCTTGATTAAAATACAAATTCACATCTTTGCAATCAATAATATTTTGAGAATACTTAGCACTCATACCGATAATTCTATTTAATAAATTTCCAAGCTCATTGCTTAATTCTGCATTTATTCTCGTGATTAATGCTTTTTGTGAAAAATCCCCATCATTGCCAAAAGGAACTTCTCTGAGTAAAAAATATCTAAAAGCTTCTAAACCAAAAGTATCTGCTACTTCTTTAGGTGCTACTACATTGCCTTTAGATTTGCTCATTTTTTCACCATCTTTGGTCCACCAGCCATGCGCTGCTACAAATTTAGGCAAAGGGAGTTCTAAACTCATCAAAAACGCAGGCCAATACACTGCATGAAAACGCAAGATATCCTTACCTACAAAATGAATATGAGCAGGCCATAGATCCATATTTTTATCATCAAGTCCATAACCCAAAGCACTCACATAATTCATCAAAGCATCAAGCCAAACATATACCACATGTTTTTCATCATTTAGTTCTTTTGGAAGCTTTATACCCCATTCAAAACTCGTTCTTGTAATAGAAAGATCTTTTAAACCACTTTCTACAAAGTGGATTAATTCATTAGCCTTATTTTTAGGTAAAATCGGCTCTTTTTCTTTATACCATTTAAGAATTTGATCTTGATATTTAGAAAGCTTGAAAAAATAACTTTCTTCTTTTAAAAGCTGTGTTTTTTTACCACAATCTGGACAATGACACTCATTTACAAGCTGAGTTTGGGTAAAATAACTCTCACAAGAAACACAATAAAAGCCTTCATAAGTTCCTTTATAAATATCACCTTTATCAAACATTTTTTTAAATGCTTTTTGCACACTTAATTTGTGATTTTCATCTGTAGTTCTAATGAAATAATCATAAGAAATTTCAAACTCATCCCAAAGTTTTTTGAACTTAGAACTAATTTCATCTGCATATTCTTTAGGGGTAAAATTTCTAGCACTAGCAGCTTGCTCTATCTTTTGGCCATGTTCATCTGTACCTGTTAAAAAGAATGTTTTTTCTCCTTGCAAGCGATAAAATCTAGCCAAAGTATCTGCTATAATCGTAGTGTAAGCATGACCTATGTGTGCTACATCATTTACATAATATATCGGAGTAGTAATATAACGCATTTTAAACCTTTAATTAAAAATCAAATCCACCTTCTTTACCTTTAGACATACTCTTATAAACTGCATCAATATACTCTTTTCTTAAAGAGCATTCAAAAACCATAGAGCAAGGTAAACAAGATTTTAAGTTTTTATCGTTTTGACAAGCTTGAAGTTCGTTTTTTTTAACTTCCAAAGCTAGTTCAAATTCATCTTTAACTTCAGCCATTAAAGCCCTTTATAAGCTTGTTTTAGTTTTTCAATTTCATATTTTGAACCCAAAAAGCATGGCGTACTTGCATGGATTTTTTCAAATTCTAAATCAAGCAAAGAATCATTTTCTCCATTAGTAGAAAGCCCTCCTGCTTTTTCAAAAATAAAAGCAAAAGGAAATACCTCAAAATATGCTCTTAATTTTCCATTTGGCGCATCACTTGTTGCAGGATATGAAAATAATCCTCCACCTTTGAGTAAAATTTGATGTAAATCACTTACCATAGCACCTGAATATCTTAAACGATATCCTTCATCAAATAAAGCTTTTATAAAAGCTCTATGAGTATTTGACCAATTTTTTTGTGTCCCACCGCTTGCATTTAATTTGCCTTTTTCGTTTAATTTTAAATCCTTAACAAAAACAAATTCATCATTTTCATTTAACCTATAAAGCTTAGGAGTATCTATGCATACTATAAGCTCTAAACGCACACCATAAATAGCATAAACTGCTGCTTTTAGATTTTTTGCACTAGCCTTTTGCTCATAAATAGCAAAAATAGAACCTATAGCAAAATTCACATCTACCAAAGATGAGCCATCTAAAGGATCATAAGCAACAATGTATTTTTCATTTTCATTGATTAATAATTGCTCTTGTTTTTCTTCACTAATTAAGCTTTTTATACCTTTGCTTTGCTTTAAAATTCTAGTGATGATCTCATCGCTTTTTACATCGAGTTTTAATTGATTATCTCCAGTAGCATTTTGAGAAGTAGTATAATCAAAATCTTTTAAATATCTAAGTTCTTTTGAAATTTCAATCACTGCTTTTTGCATATCGTTAATTAATTCTTGCATATTTTACTCCTATACTTTTTTTGAATTTTTTAATATAAAATCACAAATACTTTCTAAATCATCCAAATAAAGCCAAGTTAAATTTTTATTTTCGATTTTCTCATAGCTTGCAATAGCCTTAGAATAAGCAAAATAGCTCTCATCTACTTCTTTGCAAAAAACACTAATTCTTGGCATATCTAAGGTTTTTAAGCCCTCTATAAATAAAAAATCAAATTCCCCTAGTTTGAAAATAGCTTCATCTAAAGTACTTGGAGAATGTGTAAATAAAGTTGTTCTTGTAGGGCTTAAAACCATTACATCAGCACCACTTTGAAAAAATTTAAAACTATCTTTTTTTGCTATATCAAAACTTGCTTTATCTTTTGGATCATGTTTTATAATACATACTTTATAATTTTGTTCCATAAAATATTTAGCAACTTGGGTTATTAAAGTTGTTTTACCTGAATTGGAAGGCCCACTAAAAGCCATTGCTAATCTTTTCATAACTTCCTTAAATCAAAGAAAATAAACAAAATTATATCTTTTTAAAAGTTAAAAGCTTATAATTATAAAAAAATTAGGAATAAAATATGAAAAAAATTTATATGATTATTTTTTTAACACTTATTTTTACTGCATGCTCAAATAAAACCCAAAAACAAAGTGAAATCGATTTAAAAAGTCAAACTCTTATGTATGCACAAAAAATCAATTTTAATTATAAAGATAATAGAGTAGTAGCTTTGTTAAGTTATCTAAATCCTGTATTAGATGAAAAAAGCCAAAAAGAAGTTTTTGTGCTTAGTTTTTTACCAAATATCAATATCAAACAAGAACAAATTTCAATACTCATAGATGGAGAAAAAACTAACTTAAAAGCCTTAGATCAAAATGATGAGTTGTTTAAATATATCATCAAAAGTGATTATGCAAATTATTACAAAATCACCCTTGATGAGTTGGTACAAAAACCTATTTTAAAACTTGATTTGTGTTTTGAGAATCAGTGTTTTGAGTTAAAGTTTCAAAAAATTTCGAAATCGGTGTATTATCGTTCAGAAGATGCAAATACACAATATAATTAGCTAAAACCTTTTTAGCATACACCCTACTTTCTGCATAAGGAACAAGCTCCATAGATAAAAATGGCTCGTACTTTCCTGCTCTAAACATATCTTCTCTTTTGAGCATTCTAGTGGTAAATCCTATACCTCCATTATAAGCATAAGCCACAAATACCGGAGAATTAAGCTTAGATTCTAAATAATCTAAATGATGATTTGCAAAAGTATAAGCTGTTTTTGGGTCAAAAAGCATATCTTGGTCAAAATTTGGAATTTGCAATTCTTTATTGCCTATATGATTAGCTAAAAATGGAATAAATTGCATAATACCTAAAGCATAAGAGGTTGAAATAGCTGTTGGGATAAAACGGCTTTCTTGTCTAGCTAAAGCTAAAATCATAGCCTTTCTTTGTGTAGAATAATCTTTTAAATACTCAAAATAAGGCATAATAAAATAATGTTTTTTAAAACCCTCAGCTCTTTCTTTAATATAAGCATAAATAGCGATATTTTCTTTAGTATAAAAATCTTTTGCAAGCTTTTCTAGCTCATTAGGAGCACCTTTTGCAATTTCTTTTGCAAGTTTTTGCCAAGCAAAAGGATCTTTCATATCAAAGTCATTTTTTTGTTTTTTTGGCTTTAATTTTTCTATTTTAGGCAAAGGCAAGCCTTTTAACTCTCTTGCATAAAGATTATAAATATTTAAAGAATCACTTTGAGCAAGCTCATCAAGATACTTTTTATCTTGAGTGATTAAATAAATCCAAAAATTTGCATTATCTACTAAAGGCTTGCTTTTAAAAGTATCTTTTGCTACTTGGAAAAATTCCAGTGCTTTTTTATCGTCATTTTCTAAAATAGCATTCACTCCCAGATAAAAAGCATTATCTTGAAAAGTTAAATTTGCATCCACATTGACCAAAGATTTTCTTATCAATGGACTTTTTTTCTTAATGATAATTTCTTTTACAAAATTTGTAAATTCTTTTTCTTTTACTAACTCATCAACAAAATCTTTTTCTAAGAAAAAATCCTTTTTGTCTTTTAAAAAGCCATAAATTTTATAAAAATTTGCACTATCATAATTTAAAACCGTATAACTTAGAGGATCTTTAGCATTAAAAGCTTCTAAAAGCTTTACTAAATTTGGATTATCTTGTGGAATAATTTTTTTCATCTCATTACGCGTTGAAGTATTAAGATCTTGTATAAAAGTTAAACTGTTTAATCTTATAAGCTGACAAGTAGCATTAGCATCTAAGATATTTTGCGCATTAAATTTATAACAAGCTTCATATTCTTTATTATATCCCAAAGGCGGAATGATCGTTTCAATAGCATTTTTAATACGCCCTGCATAACGATAAATATGTTCTTTTAAACCCTCAACTTCTTCTTTTTTAAATTCATTTTTTTCTAATAAACGATATAAATAATAATCCTTAGCTAAAGAATTTGGTTTTTGCTCTAATTCTTTATAAGAATACATAGCACTATTTGCAAAAACTACTCCAGCTAAGAGTAATACCACACTTTTTTTCAACACTTATAAACTTCCTAAAATTAAATTTGATAAAAATATTTGTATAAATTTAAGCCCTAAAATAATAATCAAAGGTGTTAAATCAATACTTCCTATAGTAGTAGGGATAAATCTTCTTACAAAAGCATAAGCAGGATTAGTTAAACGATATAAAATTTGTACTATAGGATTATATGGATCAGGCCTTACCCAAGAAATTAAAGCAGCAATAATTATAATCCATACATAAATTTCAATCACTAAAGAAAAAATTTGCACCAAAGACACAATCAAACTTGTTCCAACTCCCATTTTACTCCTTTATAATTTCTTTAATAAAAGGCTTGATTAAAGTATAAATTTCACTCATTTCAGGTCCGTGAGTAGCCCCTGTTAATACTAAACGCAAAGGCATAAAGAAATTTTTACCTTTTAAATTTGTTTTTTCCATTAAAATCTTTTTGAACTCATCATATTCTTGAGGTAAATCCAAATCTTTTAAAATCTCTTTAATCAACTTACACTCATTTTCAAATTCATTATAATTTTTAACTGCAAAAATAGCTTGTATTTTTTCTTTTATCTCATTTAGCGTGCTAGCCTCTTGAGTATAAAATTTTGCAAGCTCTGCTACATCTTTGCCTAAATTTAACAAAGAATTTAATTTATCATTATCAAGCATTTTTATATGCTCACGGTTAATTTGCATCAAGCGCTTAGTGTCAAATCTAGCAGGAGATTTTGAAACTTTTTTCAAATCAAACCATTCTATAGCTTCTTCTAAAGTAAAAATCTCTTTTGGAGTTTTATTGCCTAAAAGGATTAAATAATTTGCAATAGCACTTGCTAAATATCCATTATCAAGCATCCATTTTACACTAGAATGAGCCTCTCTTTTGCTCATTTTAACACCTTCTTCATTTAAAATGATAGGTAAATGTGCATAAGTCATGCTTTTATCATAACCCAAACTTGCTCTAATATGCTCTTGCTTAGGAGTATTTGAAACATGATCTTCTCCCCTTATAATACAAGTAACACCTTCTAGCATATCATCAACCGCACAAGCAAAATTATAAGTTGGGGTTTTATCTGCTCTCATAATCACAAAACTATCAATATCTTCAGGATTAAAACTAATCTCACCTTTAATATAATCAGTAAATTTCATTTGAGATTGAGGTTTTTTAAGACGGATTACAAAAGGTTTCTCACAATTTAACACATCAATATCTGCTAATTTTTCACAAGTACCATCATATCTATATGCTTGATTTTTACTTTTAGCTAATTCTTTTTTATGAGCTAACTCATCCTCAGTACAAAAACAAGCAAAAGCTTTTTTTTCACTTACTAGCTTTAAAGCCATTTGACGATGAAATTTCAAATTCTCACTTTGTACATAATAATGCTGCCAAGTTATACCAAATTCTTTTAAAATAGCTTTTATTTCCTCTTCTTTTCCAGCAATATTTCTAGCATTATCCGTATCTTCAATACGCAAAATAAAATCTGTATTTTCTTGTCTTGCTTTAATATAATTAAACAAAGCTGCTCTTAAATTTCCAATATGCATATCTCCAGTAGGCGATGGTGCAAACCTATACATTATTTATCCTTTTAAAACTTTTTTATCATTATACAATTAAATACTTGCTATTTATTTTAAAAAAACAAAGTTCACACAAAATTCACTCAATATTTATATGATTTCACAAATAATTCAATTTAAAGGATAAAAAATGAAATTAAAAATAGCTTTAGTGGCATTAACTCTAGCAAGTTGTGTTTTTGCAAGAGATATGGTTGTAGGTGTAAATGCTTTACCGGCAAATTCTAAAAATTTTATACAAAAACATTTTACAGGCTCAAACATAGCTTTAGTTAAACAAGATATTGATAGTTTTGATGTTTATTTAGACAATGGAACTGAACTTGAGTTTTTCATCAATGGAGATTGGAAAGAAATTGATGCAAAATACAGACCGATTGATACTTCTTTTTTAAGTCCAAATGTTTTAACAACGATTAAGAAAATGCACCCAAATGCAAGTATAATTAAAGTTGAAAAAGAAATTCAAGGTTATAAATTTAAACTAAATAATATGATGGAAATTTATACTGATGTAAATGGAAATTTCTTAGGACAAAAATTTGATGATTAAAAATTAAGCTAAGCTTTTGCTTAGCTTTTATAAGAATTTAGAGCAAGCTCTTGTATATTATAATTAGCAACTCTCTCATAAGTAAAGCCTTTTTTCTCTAAAAAATCAAGTAAAATTTTCTCCATTTTTTCTAAAGCACTCAAGACTTCTTTTGAAAGTTTAAAACTCAATGGTTCTATGCGCTTTGGCACACAGGCTAAAATTTGAGTTTTAGGCAAATCTCCCATAAGCTCCATGTATTGTAAAGTTTGAAGCATTTCAACCTCATGTGCGCTACCACTCCAATTAACTTTTTTTGGCATTGCATCATAAGGAAAGAAAAAAATATCTCCGATCTTAGCATCATCTGCTGCAATACAATCAATCACAACCATTTCATCATATTCAGCTATAATATAGCTAAGTTGCAAAGCCAAAGTTCCACCATCTACAAAGCTCACTGAGTCTTTTTCGTGATAAAACTTATAATTTTTTTCTAAAAGTTTGCAAAGATGAACGCCTAAACCCTCATCTGCAAACATAATATTACCAATGCCTAAGATTAGAAGTTTCAATGATTTTCTCTTACAAATTTATAACCACTAAAGATAGCATCTAAAGCACCATCTTTACCTTTAACTGAGTTAAACACAGCCATATAAATATGCACTGGAATAAAAATCAACACAATCCACATTAAAATTCTATGGTAGGTTCTAACATCAGCTAATCCACCTAACATTACTTCAATAGGTCTTAAGATGTTATATAAAAATCCACCCAAGCCTTCATGATATACATGCACATAAAGGATTAATCCTGTTAAGATAAGTCCAAACATAACAAGATAAAAGAAAAAATAAGTTACAAATTGCAAAGGATTATATACACCTTGCAAATGCGGATGCTTTCCTAAAAAAATGTAAAATTTAATCTGCTCTATCCATAATTTTACATTAAAAATATCTTTTATGCTTTTTCTCTCACCATCACTTTTTGAATCAAAAAAGAACAAATATGTTTTAAAAATCACACAAGCTATTAAGATAAATCCAAAAATTTGGTGTACCATACGGTATTTTGCCTGCATAAATAAAGTTGGTTCAGATGAAATAGATGGAGATTGAAACACATAAGAAATATAATATCCAGTCCCTACTAAAATCACGATCGCAACTGCTCTTAACCAATGTGTAAAACGAAGGCCAATACTGAATTCGTATTCAGCCTTTCTGTTTGATTTTAAGGAATGTTTAGAATCCATACTAAAGTCCTTTCCTTATAAATTTACATTAACTTTATACTCGCTAAGATTATTGCCTTTAGTATCCATTACATGCACAGCACATGCTATACAAGGATCATAAGAGTGAATAGCTCTTATTACTTCTAAAGGTTGTTTAACATCAGCTAGTTTCATACCGATAAGACATTGCTCATAGCTACCGCCTACTCCATTTGCGTCTTTTGGACTTGCATTCCAAGTAGAAGGTACTACTGCTTGCCAATTTTCAATTACACCATTTTTAATTCTACACCAATGACTCAACGCACCACGAGGCGCACTTCCCATAAATCTACCTTTGTATTCTTTATTTTTATCGATTACATAAGTAGCACAAGTGCTTTCATCTGTTTTTAAATTTTCGACTAAAGAATTAAATGCTTTTAAACCATGATCAGCAATGATTTTAGCTTCAATCGCTCTAGCACCTGTTCTTCCTAAAGTACTCATAAGTGCTTTAAGTGGTAAATTTGTGGTTTTTAAGAATGAATCAACTGCTTCTACTACGATTTTATTACCCTTAGCATAATTTACTAAAATATTTGCTAATGGTCCAACTTGCATAGGTAAATTTTCATATCTTGGAGCTTTAATCCAGCTGTATTTACCTTTAGTATCAAATACCTTACTATGAACCATATTACCTTTATCATCAATGCTTTCACCATCAATTAAGCCTGTATAGTTTGGATTAGTTTTGCCATCATAAGGATGTAAAGCTTCATTGTCTGCATACCATGATCTTGTAGCTTCTTCAGTGATTTTAGCTTCATCTACTTCTTCAACCTTACTCAAATCACCATTTCTAATAATACCACCTTCAAACAGCCACTCATCGCTAGAAACTTGGAATTCTTTTTCAGTGTAGAAATTATTTACTCCTACATCATTTAATACACTTGCTTCTTTAGAATAAGCTTTTGCAGCCATTATGATATCTGGATAATAAGCACGATTAATAAAATCAGTTACTTCTTGGAATTTAGTCATATATTCAGCCATTCTTGATGGGTTTAAAAGATCCATAACACAAGTCACACCACCTACTGTTAAGCTTTGTGGATGAGGATTTTTAGCACCAAAAATCGCCATAGCTTGAGCTATTGTTCTTTGAATTCTTAAACATTCTAAATAATGTGAAAGCGCAATAAGGTTTTGCTCAGGAGTAAAGCGATAAGTTGCATGTCCATAATAAGCATTTGCAAATGGTCCAAGATTTCCTTTATCTACAAAGGTTTTTAGTCTTTGCTGTACTTCTAAAAGTTTATCTGCACCTGTTGCATAAGGCATATCGGTATATTTAAATGCTTCATCACTTGCTTTTTTTACATCAGCACTTAAAGCACTTACAACATCAACAAAATCAAGCCCATGAAGTTGATAAAAATGCACCACATGATCATGCATGTATAAAGCTGCATTCATTAAAGTTCTAGTTAAAACAGCATTTAATGGTGGGGTAATACCTAAAGCATTTTCTACCGCAATAATCCCTGCTCTATAGTGTGAAAAAGTACAAACACCGCAAATTCTTTGAGTTAAAAAGCCTGCATCTCTTGGATCACGACCTTTTACAATAGTTTCCAAACCTCTCCATAGAGTTGATCCTGAATATGCTTCTTTAATGACATTATTTTCATCAACCACCACTTCAACTCTTAAGTGTCCTTCTATTCTAGTAAGTGGATCTATAATAATTCTTTTTGACATTCTTAATCCTTATTCTTTTCTAATGAAGCAATTACAGCGTGCGCAGCAACAGCAACACCTGTTACACAAAGTACACCTATACCAATTTTATCTGAAATACTATCAGCACCCAAACCATAAACAGTATCAAATAATCTTCCTGCCATCACTTCTTCAAAAGGCCCCATAGTATCCCAAAAATCTGGTTCAGAACAACCTATACAACCATGTCCAGCTTGAATAGGCCATGAAGTATGCTGATTAAATCTTTCTCTTGAACAATTATTAAAAGTATAAGGTCCTTTACAACCTACCTTATAAAGACAATATCCTTTTTTTGCTCCTTCATCACCAAATTGTTGCACAAACTCACCCGCATCAAAGCGTCCTCTTCTTTCACAAAGATCATGAATTCTTAATCCATAAGCCCATTTTGGTCTATTATAAGCATCAAGCGCTGGCAATGTTTGATACAATATATAATGAATCACATTACCTATAATGTTTTTCTCGCTTGGAGGACAACCTGGAACGTTAATAACTGTTTTATTTGTAACTTTACTTAAACTCACAGCATTACTTGGATTAGGTCTAGCAGCTTGAATACCACCAAAAGCTGAACAGGTACCTATAGCAAAAATAGCCAAAGCATTATCACAAGCTTGAACTGCTATTTGCTTACCTGTTTTACCGTGTGGTCCTATGGTTAAAAAGTTTTCTGTAGCACCTGTTGGTATACCACCTTCTACCATTAAAATATATCTACCTTTATATTTTTCCATAGCAGCTTCAAGATTATGCTCAGCTTGCCAACCTGCTGCACCCATTATAGTTTCATGATATTCTAAAGAAATATGATCAAAAATTAAACTATCAATAGTAGGAGCATCACTTCTTAATAAACTCTCAGAACATCCTGTACATTCAGCCATATGAAGCCAAATCACTGGAAGTCTATCACTAAGCTCAGCAGCTCTTGCAACTACTGGAGTAAAGCTAGCAGGTAGTGCCAAAAATGCAGTCATTGCACTAGCCCATTTCATAAAATCTCTTCTTGAAAAACCTGATTGTTCTAAGGCTTTAGAGATAGAAATCTCATTTTTCAAAAGAGGAAGTTTTTCTAATGCGTCTAAACGGCGATTAAAAATATCTAAATCACTCATTTGTTGTTCCTTAAATATAGAAATATCATTAAAGATTTTAAAACATTTATTGTTAAGAATAGATAAAAAATAATATTTTTTTAAACAAATATACGAAGTATTTACAATTTAATGTTAATAGGATAATTTTACTCTAAAATAAGCAAGTATTGCACTTGCTTATTGTTTAATAATGACAATCTCATCATCTTTAGAATCTATAATAATCTCATCATTTTCATTTAATTCATCGGATAATATCATATCACTTAATTTATCTTCTACCATGTCATATAAGGCTCTTTTTAATGGTCTTGCGCCAAAATCTACATCAAAACCAACCTTTGCTATTAACCTAGCAGCATTATCGCTCAAGCTTGCTTTAATACCTCTATTTTCAAGACTTTTTTGCAAGGTATTAAAAAGCAATTTAACTATTTTTTCAGCCTCACTTTCTCCCAAAGGATTAAAAGTAATGATATCATCTAAACGATTTAAAAACTCAGGTCTAAAAAAGCTTCTAAGGGCTTCTTTGATAGCTTTTTCTCTTTCTTCGCCCTTTAACTCCATAATAAAATTTGCACCTATATTAGAAGTTAAGATAATGATAGTATTAGTAAAATCCACCGTTACGCCTTTACTATCTGTAGCCCTACCATCATCTAAAATTCCCAAAAGTATATTAAATACATCCTTATGAGCTTTTTCTACTTCATCAAATAAAATCACGCTATAAGGCTTTCTTCTAACAGCTTCGGTTAGTTCCCCTCCTTCTTCATGCCCTATATATCCTGGAGGTGCACCTAAAAGTCTTGATATACTGTGTTTTTCCATAAATTCACTCATATCAAAACGCACCATAGCTTTTTCATCATCAAATAAAAATTTAGCCAAAGCTTTAGCACTTTCTGTTTTACCTACCCCAGTTGGCCCTAAAAATAAAAAGCTTCCTATAGGCTTAGTTGCTTGATTTAGCCCTGCTTTATTACGTTTAATAGCTTTAGCTAAAGCACTCAAAGCCTCATCTTGTCCTACGACGCTTTCTTGTAAATACTCTTGAATGTGTAAATATTTTTGCTTTTCAGAAGTAAGCATTTTTTGCACGCTAATACCTGTCCATTTGCTTAAAATACCTGCTACTAAATCCTCATCTACTTGATTTTTAAGCAAAACTCCTTCTTGGGTCATTTGTTTCCATTTTTCTTCTAAATTTAATACCTCTTTTTCGCACTCTAAAATTTTGCCATATTCTATTTCAGCAGCTTTTTGAAAATCTCCTTTGTTTTTAGCCAAAATAGCTTCATTTTTTAAAGTATCGATTTCTTTTTTCTTTGCACTTATGCCATTAAATACTGCTTTTTCATTTTCAAATTTGGCATTAAGTTTGATTTGCTCTTCTTTTAAATTTGCTAATTCTTTTTTAATCTCTTCTAATCTTTTTTCATTAGTTTCATTTTCTTCCATTTTTAAAGCTTCATTTTCTACTTCTAAGCTTTCAATTTGTTTTCTAACCTTTCTTAAAGAATTTGGCTCACTTTCTATCTGCATTTTTAATTCTGCTGCGGCCTCATCAATTAAATCAATCGCCTTATCAGGTAAAAATCTATTAGCTATATAACGCTTAGATAGTTTTGCAGCTGCCACCAATGCACTATCATTAATAGTTACATTATGATGAATTTCTAATTTTTCTTTTATACCTCTTAGCATTGCTAAAGCTTCATTCACGCTAGGTTCAGCTACATTTACAGGTTGAAATCTTCTTTGCAAAGCCGCATCTTTTTCAAAATATTTTCTATATTCTTTTAAGGTTGTAGCGCCTATAGTATGAAGCTCACCTCTTGCTAAAGTAGGTTTTAAAATATTTGCTGCATCCATACTTCCTTCATTTGCACCTGCACCTACAATGGTGTGAATTTCATCTATAAATAAAATTATATTTTTGTGTTTTATTACTTCATTTACAACAGCTTTTAATCTATCTTCAAATTCACCTCTGTATTTTGCTCCTGCTATTAAAGCACTCATATCCAAGGCTATGACTTTTTTATTTTGCAATGAAGTAGGAACATCTTTTTTTACTATTCTTTGTGCTAAAGCTTCTACTACAGCAGTTTTTCCTACCCCTGGCTCACCTAATAAAATAGGATTATTTTTAGTTTTTCTGATTAAAATTTGCATTAATCTTTGAATTTCTTCTTCTCTGCCTATGACAGAATCAAGTTCATTGTTTTTAGCTTTCATAGTCAAATCAATACCAAATTTAGACAAAGAATCAAGCGTTTCATCGCTTGTTTTGGTTTCTATTTTAGCTCCAGCTCTAATAAATTCTAATTCTTTTTTAAATTCATTTAAATCTACAAATTTAGATAAAAATTCTTTAATAACCCCACTCGTACTTTCTGAGACAAGCCACATATCCACAGCCAAATAGCTATCTTTGTTTTCTAAAGCAAAGCCTTTTGCTTTTTCTAAAGAATTAATAAATTCATTTGAAAATTTAATATTATCTTTATTTACATTTGAGCTAGTAGGAAAAGATGAAATTTTACTTTTTACTTCTAGCTCAAATGCCTCTTTAGAAACATTTAATTTATTAAAAACTTGATTTAGCAAACTTGAACTATCAATACTTAAAGCCCATAATAAATGCAAAGGTTTTATTTCACTATTCTTAGAATGAATGGCCAAAGAAATCGCACTTTCTATATTTGAAAGCATAGAATCTGTTAAAAAATCTTGTATATTTGCCATTTTTGCTCCTTTTTTACTTTTATATGAGATGTATTATATAACTTTAGTCTATTATTGTCAAGTTTATTTAGTTATATTTATAAATAATTTTTTATATAAACGCACTAATATAATAAAAATATTTACTTTATTTACGATTTTTTAAGCAAAAATAACTAAAATTAGATAATTATTTTATGAATTCATATTTATTTTGGAGTTTTTCCTTTGAAGACAAAAAGAAATCTTATTATCGCAGCTAGCATTTGCAGTTTAGTAACTGCTTCTTTTATTTTTACTAATTTACAAGCTAAAAACCCCGCTCCTAGTGAAGCAGAAAAGAAAATAGAAGCTTTATCTAAACTCACAAGAACCATGTCCATTATAGAACAATACTATGTTGATGATGTTAATTATACAGATTTGGTTGATAAATCCATAGCAGGCTTACTAACAAATTTAGATGCTCATTCTTCTTTCTTAGATGAAAAAGGTTATAAAGAACTTAAAGAGCAAACTAATGGAGAATTTGGTGGACTTGGCTTTACTATTACGCAAAAAGATGGAGCAATTAGCGTTGTAGCTCCTATAGAAGGAAGTCCAGCAGATAAAGCAGGTATTAAAACTGATGATATTATCTTAAGAATTAATAACGAATCAACTTTAGGTATGACTTTAAATGAAGCTGTTTCTAAAATGCGCGGAGAACCTAAGACAAAGGTCACTCTAACTATCTATAGAAAAGGCGATGCAAAACCATTTGATGTCAATTTAAAAAGAGATATTATAAAAGTAGATAGCGTTTATACAAAATTAATCGAAAATGAAAACTTGCTTTATTTAAGAGTGACTAATTTTGATAAAAATGTCGTAGATGAAGCTAGTAAAGCTATCAAAAAACATCCTAATGTAAAAGGAATTATACTAGATCTTAGAACCAACCCGGGTGGTATTTTAAATCAAGCCGTAGGCTTAGTAAATCTTTTTGTAGATAAAGGAGTCATTGTCTCACAAAAAGGAAAAATAGAAAATGAGAATGTAGAATTTAAAGCAAATCCTAGTAAAAAAATCACCAACGCACCTTTAGTAGTGCTTGTAAATGGTGGTAGCGCTAGTGCAAGTGAGATTGTAAGTGGGGCTTTACAAGATTTCAAACGCGCTATTATCATAGGAGAAAAAACCTTTGGAAAAGGTAGCGTACAACTTATATTGCCAATGGATGAAAAAGGCAAAGAAGGCTTAAGACTTACTATAGCAAAATATTATTTACCAAGTGGTAGAACCATACAAGCTGTCGGGGTTAGTCCTGATATAGAAGTATTCCCAGGAAAAGTAAGTAAAGAAGAAAATCATGGCTTTGAAATCAAAGAAAGCGATCTAAAAAAACACTTACAAGCTGAACTTGATAAAATCGGACATCAAGAAAAGAAAAAAGATAATAAAGAAGATAAAAATATCATCACCAAAGAACAAATTGATAATGATATACAATTAAAAACTGCAATAGATGCAATCAAAATTTTAAACATCACAAAAGGAGAGTAAAATGGCAACAAAACTAGATCTTTTATACGAGGGAAAAGGTAAAAAAATGTTTAAAACTGATGATGAGAATTTACTCATCACGGAATTTAAAGATGATTTAACTGCTTTTAATGCAGAAAAAAGAGGTAATGAAGCGGGAAAAGGTGCGTTAAATTGTAAAATTAGTACTGAAATTTTTCATCTTTTAGAAAAAGAAGGTATTAAAACACACCTAGTAGAAACTATCAGCGATAAAGAACAAATTGTAAAAAAATGCAATATTATACCTATTGAAGTTATTACTAGAAATGTAGCCACAGGATCTTTAACAAAAAGATTGGGCATTAAAGAGGGTACGATTTTACCTTTTGCTGTAGTTGAGTTTTGTTATAAAAATGATGATTTAGGCGATCCTATTATCAATGATGAGCATTGTTTGATTTTAAATTTAGTAAAAAGTGAAAAAGATTTAGAATTAATAAAAAACATTGCAAGACAAATCAATTCTATCTTGGTTAAATTCTTTGAATCTAAAGGTTTAAGATTGATTGATTTTAAATTAGAATTTGGTATTGATGGTGAAGGAAATATGATACTAGCTGATGAAATTAGCCCTGATAGTTGTAGATTTTGGGATAGCAAAACTAATGAAAAATTAGACAAAGACCGCTTCAGACAAGATCTAGGTAATGTAAAAATGGCCTATGAAGAAGTATTAAAAAGAATTTTAAGTTAGGAAAAATAATGAAAGTAACTGTAAATATCACACTAAAAAACGGGGTTTTAGATCCTCAAGGCAAAGCCATAGAAAAGGCTTTGCATTCTTTAGATTTTAATAACATATCAAATGTTAAAACCTCAAAACAAATTAGTTTTGATATAGCTTGTGAGGATAAAGAAGAAGCTTTAAAACATGTTGATTTAATGTGTAAAGAATTGCTTGCAAATACTGTGATAGAAGATTATGAGATAATATTATGAAAGTAGCTATTATTCGTTTTCCCGGAACTAATTGCGAGTTTGATACAGCTTATGCTTTTGAAAAACTAGGTGTAAAAATTGAAATCATTTGGCATGAAAGACAAGATTTTAGTGCTGATTTAATTGTTTTACCAGGTGGATTTTCTTATGGAGATTATTTAAGATGTGCAGCCATTGCAAAACTTGCTCCTGCTATGAAAACACTTAAAGAACATGTACAAAAAGGTGGATATGTCCTAGGTATTTGCAATGGTTTTCAAATTTTATTAGAACTTGGTCTTTTAAAGGGAGCTATGAAACATAATAATAGCTTAAGTTTTATTTCTAAAATGCAAGCATTGCAAGTAGTATCAAACAATAATGCTTTTTTGAAAAATTTCCAAAAAAATGACATTATAGAATTACCTATTGCTCACGGAGAAGGAAATTATTTTAATAGCGAAGATGGTATTAAAATGCTAGAAGATAAAGATATGATTTTATTAAGATATATCAATAATCCAAATGGCTCCTTAAACGATATAGCTGGAATTTGTGATGAGAATAAAAAAGTTTTTGGACTTATGCCGCACCCTGAAAGAATGTGTGATGATATACTTGGCTCAAAAGTAGGACTTAAAATGTTTGAAGGATTTTTAAATTGCTAAAAACCTTCAAAGTTTTTTGTGTTTTTTTACTAGCGTTTAATTTATATGCTCAAGAAAATAGCGTTTTTGAAGATTATAACACCCTAGAAAAAAACTACAATCAATTAGACGATCAAGCTAAGCAAATTTATCAAACTATCGCTCCAAGCGATGAGAGTAATTATGAAAGTAAAATCAATGATGAAAATTTTATTCTTCAAGGCTCTTTAGTATTAAATGCAAAAGAATACACTGATGAAGCTTACATAGATGAAGCTTTTACTATAGATCTTGAGGTTATCACCACAACTAATGTAAGTTTTGATTTAAATGTGAGTTTTGAAAAAAATGACGATATGCTTTGGATTAATCCTAATCCTATTTGGGAGCAAAAGGCTAATTCATATCATACAAAATTATGGTTTGAAGCAAAAAGTTTAAATGCTAATTTAAATAAAATCATCGTTTCTTTAAGCAGAAATGATCATATTTTTCAAAGCTCATCACTAATTATAAAACCTATTAGACTTAAAAAAATCGACGCTCCATCTAACAAATACTCACACATAGTTGCAAGTAATTTAGAAGTAAAACAAGTAAAAGCAAGCCATTTTGACAATGATAATATGATTTTATTTATAGAACTTGCAGGAGAAAACACAAACCTAGCAAGTTTTAATATAAAAGATATTCAAAAACAAGGCGTAGAGGCTATTAAAGGTGATTTTGAAAAACAAAGTGGGTTTTATTATGCTATTTTAGATAAAAGCAAAACACGCTTTGATTTTTCTTATTTTAATTTAAATTCTAAAGAATTAAAAGATTTTTCTTTAAAAATAGAACTTAAAGAAGATAGCATAAGCACACAAAGTGATTTAAATCCAAAAACTAATGACTTTAATTTTTACAAACAAGTATTTTTGTGGAGCTTGTGTGGTATTTTTGCTTTATGGTTTGTATTTAAGAAAAGCTATGTAGCTTTAGGCTTAGCAATTTTGGCTCTAATAGCAAGTTTTTTAGCCCAAAATAACATATACAAAGCCATATTAAAGGCTGAAAGCAAAGTGCAAATTTTACCAACTCTTAACTCAACTCATTTTTATTCTGGAAAATATAACCAAGAAGTAGAAGTGTTAGATTCAAGAGATGAATATAAAAAAATTTTATTTAATAATGGAAAAATAGGCTGGGTAAAAAGTGAAGATTTATCAAAGATTTAAAGCTTTAGTATTTTGGATTGAATTTATTTTATCTATTATATTTTTATGCATTGCCTTTTTATTATTGCAATCACAAGAAAAAATTTGGAAAATCAGAAAAGCATGGTCAAAACTGCAAAAATATATAATAAATTATAAAATCCAAACTCAAGGTTCTATACACCCTCAAGCTAATTTACTTTTAATCAATCACCAAAGCTTGTTAGATATAGTTGTTTTGGAAGATTTATGTCCAAAAAATATATCTTGGATAGCAAAAAAAGAACTTGGTGAACTCCCCGTTTTTAAAACTTTGATTAAAAAACCTAAAATTATTTGTATAGATAGAAGTCCAAAAGGTCTAGTAAAACTTTTAAAAGAAGCCAAAGAAAGACTAAAAGAAGATAGAATTTTGGCTATTTTTCCAGAAGGTACAAGATCTAAAACACAAAAACTTTTAAAATTTAAAGTTGGAGCTAAAATTTTAAGTGAAAAACTTAATCTAAAAGTCCAACCTGTTGTAATTGTTGATTCAGCTAAAATTTTAGACACACAAAACTTTAGTGCAAATAGTGGCGTTTTAAAAGTAGTATTTCTTGATCTTGTTGATATAAGTAAAGATGATTGGCTTGAGCAAACTAGAGAAAAAATGCAAACAATCTTAGATAACGAAAGGTCACAAGCTTGATTAGCACGATTTTAGCTGTAGGTTTTGGTGGCTTTTTAGGGGCTATATCTAGAATGCTTACTAGTAGCTTTTTTAATAAAATCATTCCACATGATTTTCCCTATGGTACTTTACTTGTTAATATCATAGGATCTTTTTTAATGGGCTTGTTTTTTTCTTATGCAAACTCTAAAGATGTGCATATTTTTACTAAAAGTTTAATTAGCACAGGTTTTTTAAGTGCTTTTACGACTTTTTCAACTTTTTCTTATGAAAATTTGCTATTTTTGCAAAGTGGTGATTATTTTCACTTTTTTCTAAATATTATTTTAAATGTTATCCTTTGTCTTTTGGCAGTATGGATTGGTTTTTTAATTTTTAAATAAAGGAGATATAAATGCAATTTCAAACTGAAGTTAATCAACTTTTACAACTTATGATTCATTCTTTGTATTCAAACAAAGAAATTTTTTTAAGAGAGCTTATTTCTAACGCAAGCGATGCACTTGATAAACTTAGTTATCTAAGCGTGAGTGATGATGCTTATAAAAATTTAAAATTTGAACCAAAAATTCAAATCAACTTCAATCAAGAAGCAAAAACCCTAACCATAAGCGATAATGGTATAGGTATGAATAAAGAAGATTTAATCAATCATCTTGGAACCATTGCCAAAAGTGGTACAAAAAGCTTTTTGGAAAACTTGAGTGGTGATGCCAAAAAAGACTCTCAACTTATAGGACAATTTGGTGTAGGCTTTTACTCTGCTTTTATGGTGGCTTCTAAAATAGAAGTTTTAAGCAAAAAAGCATTAGATGATAAAGCTTATCTTTGGACTTCTGATGCTAGTGGTTATGAAATAGAAGATGCAAATAAAGATGAGCAAGGCACTTGCATAACCTTACATTTAAAAGATGAAGAATTTTTAAACTCATACCGCATTGAAAGTATAGTAGAAAAATACTCAAATCACATACAATTTCCTATTTTTATGGAAAAAGAAGAATATTTGCCATTAGAAGAAGGTGAAAAAGAACCTAAAAAAGAATTAAAAAACACTCAAATTAACACAGCAAGTGCTTTATGGAGACAAAATAAAGCCAGCTTAAAAGCTGAAGATTATGAAAGATTTTATGAACAAAACTTCCATGACTCAAACAAACCTATGCTTTATATCCACACAAAAGCTGAAGGTTCTATAGAGTATAATTCTTTATTCTTTATACCTGCACAAGCTCCATTTGATTTATATAGAGTAGATTATAAAAGTGGTTTAAAACTTTATGTAAAAAGAGTTTTTATCAGCGATGATGATAAAGAATTATTACCAACTTATTTAAGATTTGTGCGCGGGATTATCGATATAGAAGATTTACCGCTTAATGTAAGCCGTGAAATTTTACAAGAAAATAAAATTTTAAAAAGCGTTCAAGAAGCAAGTGTTAAAAAAATCTTAGCTGAACTTAAAAAATTCAAAGAAAAAGATAAAGAAAACTATCTTAAATTCCATGAGAATTTTGGAAAAGTTTTAAAAGAAGGTTTATATGGTTTTGGCGAAAATAAAGACGCTATAGCTAAGCTTTTATACTTTAAAAACTCAAATAAAGAAGAATTAATTGATCTTGAAGAGTATAAACAAAACCTAGCTGAAGGTCAAAATGAAATTTTTTATATCAGCGGAAAAAATGAAAAACTTTTAAGAAATTCTCCTCTTCTTGAAAGCTATAAACAAAAAAATATCAATGTTTTATTACTTGATGAGGAAATTGATACCATAGTTATGCCTATGATGAATGAATTTGAAGGTTTAAAATTTAGTGCTATTAACCATCTAGCTAGTGAAGAAACTAGCGAAGAACAAAAGGCTGAATTTGCAAGCTTACTCATCAAAATAAAAGAAGTTTTAAAAGATGAAGTTGAAGAGGTAAAACTTAGTCAAAGACTTTCAAATAGTCCAAGCTGTATTGTTTATGATCAAAATAAACCTGATTTTGCTATGCAACAAATTCTTAAACAAATGGGGCAAGAACAGCAAGTTAAACCTATACTTGAAATCAATCCTAATCATGAAATTTTAAAAGCCTTAAAAGAAAATGATACCTTAGTTAATGAAATGGCGCATATTCTTTTAAATATGGCTAAACTTAGCGAAGGCATGGGTATAGATAACCCTAGTGAATTTAACAATGCCTTAAGCAAAATCGTTTCTAAGGCTTTAGAAAAATGAAAAATATAGCTATTTCTAAAGATATTTTGCACGAATTTTGCATTATAGATGTAAGAACCCCAAGCGAATGGAAAAGCGGAGTTATAAAAGAAGCTATACTCATCGCACTTTGCGATGATAATGGCTTTATGAATGAAAATTTCATCCAAGAATTTAAAGAAAAAGTAGATTATCAAAATAAAAACATAGCCTTTGTGTGTGCTACAGGCTCAAGAAGCAAACATACTGCTATAATGATAGAAGATGCTCTAGGTATAGAATGTACTAATCTAGATGGTGGCATGGTAGCACTTTTATCGCAAGGCTATGAAGCTACAAAAAAGGAAAGTTAATTATGAAGAAAATATTTTTATCTTTGGCACTTTGTGCTAGTTTTGTTTTAGCAGAAGTTAAAAATATCGATATTAATGCGGATATTTTGGAAAATTATCAAGTAATTGATATTAGAAAACCTAGCGAATGGGCGCAAACTGGTACAATAAAAAACGCCATTAAAATTAGCTTTTATAATGAAGATGGCAGTGTGAATAAAAATTTCGTTGAGGAAATTAAAAAGATTTCAAGTAATAAACCTATCGCTATAGTTTGTAGAAGTGGTTCAAGAAGCACTAAAGCTTCTGCTTTACTAGATCAAAATGGCATAGAAGTTACTAATTTAAAAGGCGGTATGAACGCACTTTTATCACAAGGCTATGAAACCTCAAAGTAAGTCTAGTTAGACTTACTTTTTCTTTGGCCTAAATACAGAAATTACTTCTTCGTTATTTTCAATATAAGCTCCACCTATCAAATCCACACAATAAGGAATAGCAGGAAATATAGGCTCAATGCATTCTCTTATAGCTTTTGGATTACCCGGTAAGTTGATAATCAATGATTTTCCTTTTATACCCGCACTTTGTCTTGAAAGTATAGCTGTTGGTACATATTCTAAGCTTTTTGCACGCATTAACTCCCCAAAACCTGGTAGCATTTTATCACACACTGCTTGTGTTGCTTCTGGTGTCACATCACGCAAAGCAGGCCCCGTACCCCCTGTAGTAAAAATCAAATCACATTTTACTTCATCAGCCAAATAAGCTAATTTTTCTATAATTAAATCATACTCATCAGGAATTAGCTCATAATAAAAACTTTTTTCATTTTTTATATAAGAATCTAAAATTTTTTCTATCTCTACTCCAGATTTATCTTCATAAATTCCACTACTTGCTCTATCTGAAAGTACTAAAATTCCTATTTTTACCATTTTTACTCCATTATGATTTTTTCTACATCTTGTTTTTCTATTTTTTCATTTTCCAAAAGAATACCAGCCAATATCACTACTTTTTCCTTCATTAATTCTAAAAATTCTTTCACTTCTTGCTTTTGCTCTTGTAATAAACCCTCATTTGCCATAGCAAAAGTTTCCATGAAAGTGAGCAATTCTTTAACCTTTAAAAGATCACTTTGTGCATTAGTGTAACTTTCATTAAAAATAAGCTCCATAGCAACTGAGCCTGCTAGAAAAACTTTTATTTTATTTAATAATTCTGATTTTGATTTGATGGTATTTTCATACTCTTTAAATCTATCTTCAATTAAGGTAATTTTTTCAAATTTAACATCAAAATAAAAAGCACACAAAGCTTTAGCTGCTTGGTATGTGGCTTGAATTTTTCTTTCCTTATCGCTTAGAGAGAAAATCTTTTTTTTACCCATTAAAACTTTATTAAGCACTGCAAAAAAATCATTTTCTTCTATTAAATCTGATTTTCTTCTTATAGCATTAATGGCCGCTTCATTAACTAAAGTCTCTAAAGCTGCTCCACTAAAACCCACACTAGCTTTTGCGATTTTTTCTAAATCTACGTTAGATTTTTTTTCTTTCATATAATTTTGCAAAATATGCATTCTATCTTTAAAATCAGGCAAAGATATAAAAATTCTTCTATCAAAACGACCTGATCTTAATAACGCATTATCCATAAGATCGATTTTATTTGTAGCGGCCATCACTATAACCCCGCTATTATCTTCAAATCCATCCATTTGAGTTAAAAGTTGATTTAGAGTATTGTCTCTTTCTACATTAGAAAAATCCCCCCTACTTTTACCAACTGCGTCAATTTCATCTATAAAAATGATACTTGGAGCTTTTGATTTAGCTTTTAAAAAAAGCTCTCTAACTCTTTTTGCGCCCATACCTACATAAATTTCTACAAAACTAGCCCCACTTTGATAAAAAAATGGCACCCCAGCCTCGCCTGCTACTGCTTTTGCTATCAAGGTTTTACCTACTCCAGGAGGCCCTACTAGTAAAACTCCTTTTGGCATTTTCACGCCAAAATCTTTATATTTTTGAGGATTTTTTAAAAAATCAACGATTTCTAAAAGCTCTACCTTGGCCTCATCAACCCCTGCTACATCTTTAAATTTAACTTCACTTACTACATCTTGTATAGTGTTATTTTGTTCATTTTTTTCTAAAATATTTTTTTCTAAAGAAAGTAAATTTTGTCTATCTTTATTTTTTTTATTAAGAAAGAGTAAAAAACTTACAAGAAAAGCAAGCAAAATAAATATCAAAAAAAACTCACTTAAATTATAATCTTTAGCATATTCTAAAGGAATTTTTTGCCACAAAGCATTTAAATCCACTACATCTTTAGCAATTAAAAAATTTCCTTCTTTGCTTTTTAATAATATTTCATTATTTTCTACTATGGCTTTTTGGATTAAATTTTGCTCTAAAAGCTCTTCATAAGCAGCCTTGCTAATATAATCAGGTTGATTTTTTATAAACGCAACTATTACAAAAACACAAAGCAATAAAAATGAAGCTAAGATAATCTTTTTATTTTTCATCCCTTAACCTTACATAATTACAATCTTCTTTGCATTCATATTTTTCAATATTTATCCATTGTTTAGCAATATCTTCTTTGCTTGTAATTTTGATTTTATTAAAAAATTGATCATAGCCTTCATAAAAACCATCTTTTTTACTCTCAACTAAAATTTCTAAAGTATCTTTTTGATTTTTTCTAAACTCATAATTATTTTGCGCGACTATATCTTTTAAAATATTTAATCTTTCTTTGGCTATTTCACCATTAATTCGTTCACTCATAGAAGCAGAATGTGTTCCATCACGCGGTGAGAAAATAAAAGCATGAATATGTGTAAGTTTAAATTGCTTGAAATTTTCTAAAGCTTCTTGCCATATTAATTCACTTTCTCCAGGGTGTGCTACAATAAAGTCTGTTCCTAAAGCAAAACCTTTTTGACTTAACTCATTAAACAGTGCTAAATCATTTTGCGTATGCGATCTTCTACGCATTATGCGTAGCATTTTCTCATGAGTGTGTTGCAGGGCAATATGTAAATGCTTTTCAAGCCAAGACTCATCTAAAATTTCTTTAAAACTCTCATCAATTTGAGCAGGCTCCAAACTCCCAAGTCTTACTCTTTTTATACCATTAACCTTACCTATTTCTTGTAATAATTTTCCAAGTGTAGTTTTATCTTTTAAACCATAACTTCCTATATTCGTACCCGTTAAAACCACTTCACTATAACCATTTTGTGCAAGAAGTTTGATTTGTTTTATTATTTCCTCACTTGGCATACTTCTTGATTTACCCCTAACACTTGGGATTATGCAATAACTACAAGCAAAGTCACATCCTTCTTGAATTTTTACAAAAGCTTTAGTGTGGTTTTCATAATTACTTACGATTTTTGTATCAATAAAGCGTAAATTTCCAAGCTCATAAAAGGCTTTATCTTGCGAGATTAACTCGTTAATTTTATCTTTATTAGAAGCCCCTAAAACTCCAAAAATTTCTTTTTTATCAAAAAAATCCTTTCCCTTGCTTACAGCACCACAGCCTGTAAGTATAACCTTAACTCCATTTTTCTTTACACCATTAATATAGCTTCTAAGCCCGCTATCAGCACCATTTGTAACAGTGCAAGAATTTATCACTATCACATCAGCTTCTTGCTCATTTTGCGTGACAATATGATCTTTAATATAAGTTTTTAATAATTGCGTATCATAAATATTAGTTCTACAACCAAAAGTTTTAAAATATACTTTTTTTTTCAAATATCTTCCTTATTTTCTATAAATTCATGCTTTGCCATATATAAATTTTGCGATGGATAAGCTATTTTTATATCATCATGTTTATTAAATTCATTAATGATTTCTTTGCTTATATTACTTCTTAAAATCAAAGCCGCATAAGAATTTGTCATATACCAAGCAGAAATTCTCATACCATAACCTTCCAAAAATGTAAAAAACCTAGGCTCTACTTTAGGATTTCTAATGCTGTATTCATTTCTTAATTTACTCATAGATTCTTTTGCAATTTTTGTATAACCTTTAGAAGCTTTTATAACAATTTCTTCCACTATTTCTAAGGCCTTTTGATGATTTGAATCAAAAGTCAAAGTAATATCAAGTCCATCCCAAACTGTTTTCATACCATGATGAGTATAATTTGATATGAGATTAGTAAATATAAAATTATTTGGTATAAAAATTATCCTACCACTCCTTCGATTATCTGTATAAGTTAGCAAAGAAATATCTTCATATAAGGTTATTCTTAAAAACGAAATATCAATTATATCACCAATATAATGCGTATTGTTTTGAAAAACTCTAACCCTATCGCCCACTCTAAAACTTCCACCAAAAACTATCACACACCAACCAAGCATAGACATAAACATATCTTTCATAGCAATAGCCAAACCAGCAGAAGCAAAACCAAGCACAGTTACTAAGTAACTGATATTTTCAATATATCCAAAAAGTAAAATCAAAATAATCACATTGATATTAATAAAATTAATGATTTTATTTGCTGTATAAAAGCGATCATTATCGCCTATATATTTTCTAGCTATAAATTTGAGTAAAAACGCTATGGCTACAACGATAATAATAGCCAAAACTATATTAAAAGCTCTTACACCTTGAATTTTAATAGAAGCTGTTGTTTTTTCAATTTCTTCTTGAATTTTTTTCTCATACACAGAATAAGAAATTTCTCCAAAACGCAGAGTTTGTGAAAAATCTCTTACCATTTGATTGGATATTTTTAAATACTCATCATGTTCTTTACTAGGGGCTAATTTAGCTATCTCAGCCACTAAAACATTTTCTTTTATAAGCTCATCTAAAGTTTGCTTAAAACTATTTAAGAGATTAACATATTCTTCTTTATCACGTCTTAGTTTTTTTATGTGTGAGTATGCTGAAATGATGGCTAAAGGATTAGTTAGTTTATCTATTTTATCAACTTCTTCAGGCGCTAAAACCATCTTGGAAAAATTTGCACTTTTATACTCACTTAAAAGCTCTAATCTTTCTTTTAAGATTGAAATTTGCCTTTCTATAATGCTTTTATTGCGCTCATTAGCCTTTAAGCTTTCTTTTTCTAAAGCTAAAATTTCATTTTGAGTTTTTCTGTAAATATTAAAATTATTATATTTAATCACCCAAGTATTATATGTTAAATTATTATGCAATTCATTGAGTTTTTGCTCTAAATGCTCTATATCATCTTGTGCTAAAAGCATCAAAAAAGGTAAAAATAAAAGTAAAAAAATCTTTTTCATGCAAACACCTCTAAAGTGCGTAAAATATCTTCTTTGTTTATATCATTTTTTATACAAGCTTTTCCCAAACCACAAGCTAAAATAAAATTAATCTTTTGAAAATGTGTCTTTTTATCCAAGAAAAAGGCATTGTAAAACTCTTGTGTATTTGAAATTTTATAAGATATAGGTAATTTAAATTTCACAAGTAAATTTTGCACTCTTTGGCATTCTTTCTCACTTAATAATCCTAAATTTAACGCTAAAACATTTGCCATATTCATACCTATAGCCACAGCTTCACCATGTAAGTATTTTTTATACCCTGTTTGATTTTCTATAACATGAGCAAAAGTGTGTCCATAGTTTAAAAGCATTCTTAAACCGCTTTCTTTTTCATCTTGTGAAACCACACTAGCTTTAAGCTCTATGCTTTTTTGGATGATTTGAGCCAAGGCAATATCATCTAATTTAGCATTTAAAAATTTATCCTCATTCAAATTTTCTAAAAAAGATAAAATTTCCTTATCAAAAACCACAGCCATTTTGATAAATTCAGCCATGCCCGCAGCTAGTTCTCTTGAAGGCAATGTTTTTAAAAACTTACTTTCACAATACACCGCTTTTGGCTGATAAAAAGTACCTATTAAGTTTTTGCCAAATTTATTATTCACTCCAGTTTTACCACCCACACTTGCATCCACACAAGCTAGTAAGGTTGTGGGAATATTGATAAATTCTATCCCTCTTTGATATATACTTGCTACAAAACCACCCATATCAGAGATAACCCCGCCACCAAAGCTTATAAGCAGACTTTTTCTATCTAGCTTATAAGCACACATTTGATCTAAGATATATTCTATAGTTTGTAAATTTTTATACTCTTCACCATCTTTAATTTTTATGATAAAAAGCTCTTTAGCTTGAATTTTTTCCAAAAGCGTATCTAAATGCAGCTTTGCTACTAATTCATTAGTTAAAATCACTACTTTAGTATCAAAATTTAACTTTTCTAGCTCATTTATATAGACATTATAACTTGTATTATTTTCTAAATTTACCTTAACTTGCATTGTTTTCTCACAGCGATGGTATAAATAATTGATAATTTTTACTCATTTTATAATATATCGTATTTAAATCTGTTTTTAAAATTTTATTGAAATTACTTCCTAAAATTTTTTCATTAAATGGCACAAAATGCAATACATTTTGTTTATAAGAAAATTTATTGATAGGGTTATGTTCTTTTTCTTCTATTAAAAGTAATTTTTCATCATGGAGTTTTGAAAGGCTTTCAAAATATTGGTGGTATTCAAAAATTTCAGCTTTATTTAGTTTTAAATCATAATAATACAAAGCAAGCCCTAGTTGGATTTGCTTATTTAAATCAAGCATAATAGAAGCAATACCTTCCACATCTTCAAAATTTGAGCTTAAAACCACCGATGATTTTAAGTCAGCAAAATCCCCTTTACCTGCTTTTAAAACAGGAATTTTTAAAGTAAAAAGAAAACTTTTTTCTTTTTCAAAAAGATAATCTTCCACTACAAGTAAACCTATGCTAGTATTTTCCACAAAAGGTTTAATGTTTTTTACATTTGTACTTTCAAAGTCAAATATCACCTCAGTGCTATTTTTATGCAAGGCTTTAAGTTTATAATACATAGGAGTTAAAGTAGGATTAATCACTTTAAAATAAAGCTTTTTACTATTAATCCTTACATGCAAAAGTAAACTTGCAAAAATAAGCTTTTCTATAGCAAACTCACTCATTTTTTTCATATCTATAATACAAAGTATATTATCTCCAAAAGGCGATGGAAAGCGTCCTAAGCTTGTTTTAACATTAGTAAAAACACTTTGTAAAACTTTAGGATCACCTACAATTAAAATACTATCATTTGGCATTAAAATAAGTCCAGGTCTTGCTAGGATAAATTCATTATTTCTATAAACCATTACAATTTTAAAGCGTTTTTGGCTAATAGAGCTTATATGTCTATAAGCAAAGCTTGATCCTGCAGGAATTTTTACCTCCATTATCTCACCTTGTCCAAGCCCTATAAATTGCGCCATAGAAGGCATGTTATCTAAACAACCTGTTAATCTCGTGCTTAAAGTATCATAAATATTAATCACTTCGCAAAAATTATCATCAATTTGACTATTCCACAAATCCATGATAACTATGTTTAATCTTGGGTGTAATTTTCTTAAATTTTTATAGCAAGCTAACATATCTGCTTCTTCTTGCATATAGATGATAGCTTGATGGAATTCTTCCTTTAATAAATTTTCTAGTTTAACCAAACTTGTAGGATCAAATTTATAAAAAGATATTTGTTCATTTTCTAAATCCAAATCCACACTTTCATCATTATAATAAACAACACTCAAAGATTCTTTAAAAGTTTTATTGCTATGAATTTTCCTTAAAAAATCTTTAGCAAAAATCCCATCAGCTAGTAATAAAATTTTATTCATTTACACCTCTAAAATATAAAATATAATTATAGCAAAGTTATAGTTTATATTTTAAAGTTTTTATTTTTTCAAAAATACACCCCACCACTAAGATAAATTCTAGTTCTGTGTTCTCCATCATACTTATACTGATGTGCAGCTCTAGCTCCATCTAATTTTACATAATATTTTCCAGGATTTAGATATAACAATTCAAGTCCTACTGCATCCATAAAATAATGATCATCTATATAGTTATCACTATTTTCATACCAAGAATATCCTATATCATAAAAAGGTGTAATATAAAATCCTGGCAAAGGGGTTTCATATCTTATTCCAAAACTAGCTTTTACAGCATTATCTGCACTACCTTCTCCTTCTAAATAAGCTCTTACCCCATAAGGACCACCTATAGAAGCAGTTTCACTACTATCTAGTATTGATCCTCCTATAGATTTTTGATAGCTAAAACTAAACAAATGGGTAAGTTTTTCGTGTAGATAATACTCATTATTAACATCTAGATTTATTTTTCCAAAATGACCCAATTCAGGTCCTGCTAAAGTTATACTACCTCCATCATCATCTACATTTCCATAAAACACATTAAAAGTATAGCTAAAAGAGTTATTTGGAATTCCTCTATAAGTTCCTTGTGTTCCAACATTACCCACAACACTGTATTTTTTAAAACCCAAACTACCATCAAAATAATAATCTTGTAGTTGTTTATGTGTAATTCCAAAGATTAAATATGATGAGGCTTCGTGTGTTAAGAATATAGGATAAGAAAAATTAACTCCTATATTCAAAGAAGTTCCATAAGCACCTAAACCTTCATATCTTTCCCCTGCAAGTATATAAGAACCTTTAGAGATAGTTGGAGAAATTTTTAAGTCCCCTAAAAAAGTATTATAAGTTGCTCCAAAATTAATTTGTTGTTCATCACTATTTTGTAGATAAAAATTATAATTATCTCCTTGTTTAAAGAGATTGTTAAAGCTAGCACTTACCCCTGCATGATACTTACCAGTTGATTTGGTTCCATAATTATCTGCATATATCAAAAAACTAGCTGGGTCATCTTTTTCTATTTCAACAATAATATCACTTTGGCCATATTCAGTTCCAGATTGTAAAGTTGCTGATGTTTTTATACCATACATCTCATTAATTCTAAAAATAGCATCTTCAAGCTTTTTGGTAGTTATAATTTTTCCTTTTAAGCTTTCATTTAACTTACTATTTACAGCATAAGATGAAATTAAAGATTCTTCATCTTTTATGATAAATTTCCCTAAAGTGCCAAATGCAATATTTACCTGAACTACCTGATTGCTCAAATCTTGTGGTGGTATATAAGCAACAGTTGATGGATAACCACTAACTTGACACATATAAGAAATGATATTTGTGATATCTTTTAAATTTTGAAGATTAAGTTCTTGTTTTTTATAACCTTCTAGAACTTGTAAAATATCTGCCTTATTAATTTTTAATTTTTCAAAAGTCTCACCTTCATTATCTATATGCAAAATAAAATCTTTAATATAGCTAACATTTTCTTGAGATTGACTTTGTGGTTTTATTTCTTTTTCTTGTTTATACTCTATAGCTTGATCTTTGTTTTTTAAGCTATTGCTTAAATTTTTAACTTGAGGATTAGATGAATGAGGAGATAATTCTATCATTTTTCTAACTTTTGTTTCATCAGATTCAGCCCATAATAAAGTTTGGGCTGTGATTAAACTTATAAAAAATATCTTTTTATTCATACTCTTATCTCTTTCTTGTAATACACACATTCATAGTTTTAGATTCATCGCTTACTATACAACGAATTCCACCCGCATCTGCACTAGCTTCGCCTATTTCTGCTTCTTCTTTTTCTTCTTTCTCTTCATCTTCAAAATAAACAATTTTTACCAAGTTATGATCAGGTTTTGGGATATTAGGTTTAACTTCTGGTTCAGTTGGATCTTCACCGCCTCCTCCTTTTCCAGGCTCATCAAATGTTGGTAATAATCCTTTAATAGGTAAATTAACACTACCTAAAATTTCATATGAACCACTATATCCATTATATCCTCCAACTTCTTTAATGTCATTTTTAACAAAAACATTATCTTTTAAATTATCATAAGAACTCATTAAGTTAGAGTATAGTTGATCAAGTACTTTAATATTAGCTAAGATAGAATCATAAGTTGATTGTAAATTATCTGTTATACCTTGCTCATTAAGTTTGTTATATTCGTTAATTCTTTCTATCAAAGCAGCTAAAGTATCTTGATAAGCACTATAAGCATTATTAAATTCATCTTGAGCAGCTTTTACTTCTTTTTCTTTTTCTTTTTTTATAGTCTCTTTGTTTGTATAAACTTCATAGGCTGCTTTAAATTTTTTATAAGAATCTGAACCATCATCTTTCCAAAATTTAAAGAATTCATCTCCTATAGCACCATTAGCAAAAAATGTATTTAAAAAATCAACACTTTGATCAATTTCATTGTTTTCATTTCCGCCTACAATTTTCCATTTACCTGTTTTAGTATCATAAGCATAATGTCCATTCATAATATCATCTAAAATATGCTGAAGCATAGCAGGATCAAAATCGTTTTTTTCTAGTTTTGAAGCATCTATGGATTTACTAAAAGAATCAGCAAAAGCATATTTTTCATCCTTGTATTTTACATCTTTAAGTTGACTTATTATTTTTTGATGAAAACCATTTTTAGCTTCACTTTCATTTGTATATTTTATTTTTTCTATAAAAGCCTTATCTTCATCAACAGTACCACTTTGATTATTAGAATAATAAACATAAACATTGTCAAATGTACCCACATTTCCAGCTTGACCTACTAGTAAACCAGCTTTGTATGTTTTACCATCAGCAGATAAAACTGAATTTGCATTAAAAAACAAATATACATCTTTCATCATAGCAGCACTTCCACTATACCCAGTTATCCCACCAGCTTTACCATTAGAATTACCATGAGCAATAATTTTTTCAATATCATTTAAAATAACATTATTAAAATGACCACCATCTATGTGACCACCTATTCCACCAACATATGAACCTTCTCCACCCTCAACACTAATTTTATTTAAAGCTACATTTTCAAACTTAATTGCACCATTAGAACCATTACCCCAGCCTATAATTCCACCTACTCTATTGTTAGCACCTTTAATATTTATGTCAATGTCGTTGACTGTTACATTTGTAAAATTTGTTTTGCTATTTGCTTTATTTTTACCAACTATACCACCTATATAAGCACTATTGATATTTCCTATTATTTTTAAACCATCAATACTTAAATTTCTTATGGTGCTATTTTCTACAACACCAAATAATCCAACATATTGGGAATTGGTATTAATATTCACGTTTTTTAAACTATATCCTGATCCATCAAAACTTTTTGTAAAAGCACTACTTTCATCTATTCCCACTATTGAAGTGTTTTGGCCTTTAAAATCAATATCATCAATTAAACGAAAATTATCAAAAGAATTTCTAAAATTTTCTCCATTCACTTGTTTATTTTCATTCCAATATTGTGCAAATAAATTCCACTCAGCAGCGTCTGAGATACTTCCGTACTTAGTCCAAGTTTGAGCTTTATTTTCAACATCTCCATAATCTCCAAATTTGAGATTATCACCTGGTAATAAGCTACCATTGTCTGTAAAGCTATTAATACTTTGCTGAGCTATAGCTTGACCATTTTTATCTGCTATAGTCGCTATAACATCATTTTCCTTACCAACAACAGCTGCATCCACATATACACTATTACCAACTAAATGAATTTTGGATTTATTATTTTTAGTATTTGAAGAAATTTTACCAGCATTAATCTCCACCTTATTACCTATTAAAAGTATATCATTTGCATTAATAGTTCCAAGATTAACTATGTTTCCTTTTTTGTTTACATCAAATGCTGGAGAGAATTTTGAACCTTGTGATACAAATACATTAACTTGATCATTACTTAAAGGCGTAGTAGAAGCTACAAATTTATTTGCGGTAACACTACCTCCTTTTTCTATCACTACACCCATAGGATTAATTAAATAAATATTATTAGTCCCACCATTTAAAGAACCAAAAATTTTAGATGCATCTTTTTGATAAGCAATGTTTAGATAATTTTGACCACTAGTAGTAAAGTTTACACTTTGACCCCTATCTATATTAAAACCGCCACCCCATTGGATAACATGATTACCGTTTTCTGTTTTTCCGGTAATACTCATACTATTACCATTAGTAATTATAGTCCCACTAGTTCCATGAGTAAATTTACCACCTTGCGGTAAAGCCATTAGTGGAGAAAAGATTAAAGATGATGCTATGGTAGAAAGAAATATTTTTTTTCCAACTTGTTTCATGTTTTAACTCCTTATTTAATTAAATTTCACATAAATAGTTTTTAGATCTTTAGAAGCTTCTAAACTAAATTTAACTTTATTAAAACCTTTTAAGTTTTTTATTTGTTTGTAGTCTATGTCTTTTACATTAGAGGACATTTTACTTAGATATTTATTGAGTCTATATTCACTTAAGCTTTTACCATCTTCATCCACAAAGCCTTTATCACTTTGTATTAGTTTAAAGGTTTTGTTTTTTAGTGCTAAGTTATCTTTTACTAATACTTTAAAAATTCCAGATAAAGTAAGGTTTAATGGTTCATTACTAATATGTAACATCGCTTGATCTGCTTGAGTATTTTTAGATATTACAAAAGTAAAATCTTCAAAATTATTTACCATTTCAGTGCCAACATAAGCAACGTCTAATATCAGATGATTATTTTTAGATAAATTTTCTAAATGTGGGGCTATATGATTATAAACTTTTTTCTCAGCATGTTCATGGAGTATTGTACCGCTAATACAGTTCATGCTATCATTTTCATAAGTAAAAAAATTACCACCTAAGTACAGAGTATTATTATAAGATTTACTCTCTTTGTCTTTATCTTTAAAAACAGCAGATGCTGCAATAAATACAGCATTTTTGTTTTTATACTCATCTATGTTAATATTAAAAATTTCTACTATATTATGATGAGTATTTTTAGATACACCACCTATTAAATGCAAATACCCTTCTCTTTTATCCGAAGAAGTTCCAAATGTAGCATTTTCTAGTATGACTTTATTATATGAACTCTCATTAGCTGCTCCAACTACAGTAGCACTTTCTTTAGCAGCTGAAGAATAATCTTTTAAATATATATAATTATTACTTGCTTTTTCATCTGCTCTTATAACTATTTTTGAACCTCTATCTAAAGAACTATTTTCAGAAAGACTTTGTACTAAATCATAAGTTATCTTATTATCATTGACTTCTTTTGCCTCGATTAAAAAGCTTAAATTTTTTGATGATTTGACTTCCCTTAGTGAGATTTTATTCCCATTTGCTTGTTCAGGCGTATAAACATGATCTTGCATAGTAACTTTTTTGGTTATAAAGCCATATAAAGGAAGAGAAATTAAAGAATTTTCAATATTAATACTATTATCATTAGCATTACCACTTAAGGTTCTAGCTGCATACACCACAAGTTCATCTTTATAGTTTTGCGGAACTAATTCTTCATTAAGATTATTTTTTATACTAATAACATTACCATTTGCTCCTTTTGTTGCATAACCACCATATAATCTAAAATAATTCTTTCCTGAAAAATTATCACTAATTTTAAATGGATTTTTAAAGTCAAATTCTACATGATTTTCATTTGCTTGACCATTACTAGCAAAACCTCCATAAAAATTCATAGAAGCTTGCACTTTAGAATTTTTATTTAATTCTCCTATAGTATTAAGATTTCTTACATAAATTTTATTTTTAAGAGCATTTCCTTTAATAGATTTTCCTCCAAAAAACTCTCCAAATAAAATAGCATCATAAAAGCTTGGATTTTTTGTTTTATCAACTTCCAAATCTAGATTAATATTATTAATTATAAGTTTGTTATTAATTGCATTAAAATTCTCACTCGTACTAGCATTAGCTAATCCACCATAAGCTTCAATAGTACTAGATGCAAAGTATTCATTCTTTTTTCCATGCACTATAAAATCAACCCCATTAAAAACAATTGAGTTGTTTTTTGCATCACCATCTGTAGCAAATCCACCAAAAAGATGGGGTATCCTACGATCATAAAGTTGGGTACCATCATAATTTGTAATATATTGAGTATTATATAAGCCTATTTTAGAACCCTTTTCGAGGTTTAGCTTATTCGAATCTGCCATACCATTTAAAACAACAGAACCTGCTATATAAGGAGCACCATTTAGTGCAAATGTTTCAGTATTTTCAACACCCATATTAATATAAGAATTTTTAACTATAAGTGAGTTATTAATTGCATTAGCATAATTTACAAAAGCAGGACTAATTATAAATCTATAAGCATCCTCAACACCTTTTGGAAATTCTTTATTTATGTTTTTAGGTTTTATATAATATATTGATGATAATTCACCATTTTCCAAGATAAGCTGACTATTTTTTACATTTTTTTTCAGATTAAACCCTGTTACAACAAAAGGAATATAAAAAATACTAGATCGCGCGTTCATAAAAGCCATAGTGTTTAATACACTAACAACATCCTCATCTTTAATATCTGGAGTTAATACACCAAAGTTATTATATATTAACCTTGCCCCATCAATATCTTTTTGACTATTTTTAATCCCATGATAATTTTTTCCATTAAGTTTAATAAAAACATCTTTTGAATAATCATAAAAATTTTGATTTTCAAAAGAATGATTTTTTATAATATAAGATGATGATGATTTTTCATACAAAGCTTGCGTAGTAGCAAATGATAAATTTGGCATCATCGCAAATAATAAAGTAACACACAAACTACCATGTATTTTTTTCACGCTCTCTCCTTTTAG